>DASWNL010000555.1:0-6726 GCA_036399215.1 Abditibacteriaceae bacterium | reverse complement strand
CGCGTATTTCAAGAATATCTTGGAGAATGGTCGCTCCGGCTCGCGTGTTCCGGCCTGGCTGGAATACGATCCCGCTGCGTTATCAGCACACGTGTCGGCTTTGCCACGCCGTGAAGATGCCGAGCCAGGCATCAATGATTTATTGATTGTCGAATATTATTCGCGTTAAGCCTGAATACAACGGCACTCGTGCGGCATGATTCTCGAATTTGAGCAATCACGCGGCGCGGGTGCCGCTGATTGTGTGCGACAGGTGCTTTCACCATAGGTGATTTCTCTTGTCGCTTCGACCAGAAAATGACAACCGGAAGACGGCAGTAGGCGCCAATCAGAGAGAGCGCCGCCGCGAAGCCGGAAAGGGAGCAAGGGTCACTTTTTATTATGCTCAATGTTACGCAAGTCCAACCTCGCATTCGCCTGTTAACACAAAATGACCGCTACGGAAAATTTGTGGTGGAGCCGTTGGACAAGGGTTATGGACAAACACTGGGCGCCAGCCTGCGCCGCGTTCTGCTGACCTCGATTGAAGGGGTGGCAATCACGGCGATTCAGGTGCAGGGCGTGCAGCATGAGTTTTCAACCCTACCTGGTGTGGTTGAAGACATGATGGAAATCGTCCTCAACTTGAAGGAAATTTCGATTAAGCCGCTGAACGGACGCCTTGAAGGCCCCGTCGCCGCGCGTATTGATAAACAGGGTGAAGGCCGCATCACCGGCGCGGATGTGCAGTTGCCGACCAATTTGCAAATTGTTTCGCCCGAAAAACCGATTGCCACACTCTCACGCGGCGATGCACGCTTCGACGCGGTTTTAACCATCGAAAACGGCAAAGGCTATGTGCCATCCGGTATGCAGGAGCGCAGCAAAACTATCGGCACCATTCCTGTGGATGCGATCTTTTCGCCGGTGACGCGGGTGAACTATTTCGTTGAACCAACACGCGTTGGTCAGCAAACCGAATTAGATCGCCTGGTGTTGGAAATCTGGACGGATGGCTCAATTGGCCCATCGGTCGCTCTTGCACAAGCTTCGCGCATCATGCAAGATTATCTGGCGCTGTTTAGCAGTGTCGAGGGCGAAGTCGAGCAAGGGCCGACCTTTGCCGAAGCCGGGCCGACCAGCCGGGCACGCGATATTAAAATTGATGATCTGGATTTCTCGAACCGCACTTACAACTGCTTGAAGCGCCAGGGTATCGAAACCCTGGAAGAGTTGCGGAACTACACCGAGGAAGAGTTGATGGCGATTCGCAACTTCGGCCAGAAATCGCTGGACGAAGTCAAGGTGAAACTGGAAGATCACGATCTTTCGCTGCGCCCGACACCATCGGCTGATACCGATCAATTGTTGGATTTGGAATAAAACGCCCTCACCCGGCTTCTCCCAGAGGGAGAGGAGAATTCCCCTCCTTAGGGAGGGGTTAGGGGAGGGATTAAGAGGAAAATATGCGGCACAAAATTTCGCATCGCAAATTAAATAAGCCAACCGATCAGCGGATGGCTTTACTGAAAAATCAAGTGCAGGCGCTCTTTACGCACGAGCGCATCGTCACCACTGAAGCGCGCGCTAAAGAAGTGCGTTCCATGGCCGAAAAGCTGATCACCAAAGCCAAGGTGGATAGCGTCGCCAATCGTCGTTATGTCGAGCGTTACATTCAAAAACCGCCGATGCCGAGCGAAACCAAGGATGCCTTTGCCAAGCGCAAAGCGAAGAACCCGATGGCCATTCGCAAAAGCCCAACGGTCAAAGCTTGGCGCGACGAAGCGCATCCAGAGCGCGAGATTTTGAACAAGCTGTTCACTGAAATCGCGCCGCGCTACGCCGAACGCGCTAAAGATGCGCCCGGTGGAAATGGTGGTTATACGCGCCTCGTAAAACTGCCGCCGCGTCGTGGCGATGCCGCGCCGCAAGCGGTTTTGATGTTGGTGGAATAGAGCGGAGGCTGGTGATTAGAGACTTGAGGCTGGGAAAGCAATGAGCCGAACGAATCAAGTTACAACAGAAGAAAGCCCAGCCTCTAACCTCCAGCCCCCAGCCTCCCGCTACATCGCTCTCACCCTCGCCTACGACGGCACGCACTTTTGCGGATCACAAAGGCAGGCAAACGGGCCGAGTGTGCAGGGGGAAGTGGAACGGGCGTTGGAAGTTGTTTTGAAAGCGCCAACAACCGTCTCCTTAGCAGGCCGAACTGATGCGGGTGTTCATGCCCTTGGGCAGGTTGGCCGTTTTGTGACGGAAAACCAAATGCCTGCCGAAAAATTTGTGCCGGCGTTGAATCGTGTTTTAGAAAAGTCGGTGCGCGTTTGGCAGGCGCGGGAAGTGGATGAGAATTTTCATCCGCGCTTTTCGGCCAAAAGCCGTGTTTATCGTTACTGGATTAACAATGCAGCCGTAGCCAATCCATCTTTGCGAATGGCAACCGGACACATCGTTAAACCTTTAGCAGCGGACGCAATGCAAAGTGCGGCCAGCGAATTTTTGGGTAGCCAGGATTTTGCTGCATGGCAATCGGCAGGTAGTCCGAATGGGCCGACGATTCGTGATGTAATGAGCCTGGAAGTGCGCGAAGTTACGGCTTTGGGCACTGAGTTGCTGGAAATTGAAATCGAAGCGAACGCTTTTCTCTACCAGATGGTGCGCAATATTGTAGGTGCGCTTATCAAAGTAGGGCAGGGCGATTTAACGGCGGAAGAGATTCGCCACCTGACGGCAGGCCGTGATCGGACGAAATGTCCGCCTCCCGCACCGCCGCAGGGATTATGTTTAGTGGAAGTGAAGTATTAAAAATTTTGAATTTTGTTCATTCAAAATTCAAAGTTCAAAAGAGGAAGTCATGGCAAGCATTAAGGGAAAAAGTTATCATGCCAAGCCGGGCGAAGTCGAGCGCCTGTGGCACGTTGTAGACGCCAGTGGGCAAACGCTGGGGCGCCTGGCCTCGCGTGTCGCGCTGATTTTGCGCGGCAAACATCGCCCGCAGTTCACGCCGTCTACGGATACCGGCGATTGCGTGATCATTATTAACGCCGATAAAGTGAAGCTGACCGGCAACAAATTGCAGGACAAGATTTACTATCGTGTTACCACGCGCCCCGGCAGCATGAAGCGTGTGGATGCCGAGACGATGCTGGAAGCTCATCCAGAGCGCATTTTAGAGAATGCCATTCATCGCATGTTGCCGCGCACTACACAGGGCCGTCAGCAGCGCACGCGCTTGCATGTTTATGCCGGCGACAAGCATCCGCATGAAGCACAGCGCCCGCAACCGTTGGAGATTAAATTATAAAGCTCGTTTAAGTCGGCGCGTCCGATTTGACTTGAGGAGAAACCATGTCTGAAACCAATCCTTACGGAACCGGCAAGCGCAAGAACGCCATTGCACGCGTCTGGCTTACGCCTGGCTCCGGCAAAATCACCGTCAACGGTCACCCCGTCGAAGATTATTTTGGCCGCATCTCGTTGCAACAGTTGGTGCGCGAGCCGCTGACCAAAACCACTGCTGGCGAAAACTTCGATGTGAATGCCACTGCCAAAGGTGGTGGCCTTACCGGCCAGGCCGGCGCTATTCGTCACGGCATTGCCAAAGCCCTGCTCGAAGTCAATGGCGAACTGCGCGTCGAACTGCGCGGCATCGGCGCCCTGACACGCGACCCCCGCGTTAAAGAGCGCAAGAAATACGGCCACAAGCGCGCCCGTCGCGGCTTCCAGTTCTCCAAGCGTTAATTCGTTTTTGGAACCGAAGAAAAGCAGCCTCGCTCGAAATTTCGAGCGAGGCTGCTTTGTTTTATATCCCGCTGATAGGCAATAAAATGTGACTGGATATAAGCAATCATGAGTAACATGTTTGAGCAATCGCCTAAGCCAATTGAGTCTTTAATTGAGCAACTGGCCTGGGATGAGCCACGCCTCTACCAGATTGCGGCGCGCAAACTGGTTGAGATTGGTGCGCCTGCGGCGGTTTCACTAAGTCGCGTCTGTCATGGGCCGGACGCTTTTTCGCATCGCGCTGCTGCTGTTTTGCAAGAAATCGGTTGTGCTGCTGTTGAGCCTCTGCTTGAAATGCTTCGCAGTGTAAACACAGAAGCACAAATTCATGCTATTCATGGATTACATCTCATCCGGGATGCACGTGCAGTGGAGCCGTTAGTTGCGATGCTTGAACATCCTGACTTTGAAGTGCGCGCGAGCGCCGCCAATGCTCTGGGTTGGCTTCAAGATGCGCGAGCGGTAGAGTTTCTTATTCGACACCTACAAGATACGAATCTGGAAGTTTGTGAGAGAGCGGCCTCGGCGTTGGCCTGCATTGGAGACAGTCGGGCTGTTGAGCCTTTGGTCAAGTTGCTGGATGATGGAAGATGGAAGTTGCAGGTGAGTGCGGCATCGGCGTTAGGTATTCTTGGTGATGAGCGCGCCCTTGAGCCAATTCGCAGGCACCTCACTGATCCCAACAAACAAGTTCGCAATTTTGTAAAGATGGCTTTGGCTTCATTTCACTGCAAAAAAGAGCATCCAACTTCAACTTGATAAAGTGAGACTTATTTATTCAGTCAAACAGCGGCTTGCAATAGCCCTTCGCCATTAGGTTGGCTAACAGTTTTGGCGAGCAATTGTAAGAATTCTTCAAAAGTAGTGGCTATTTCGGAAGTTTCTGTGAACATAGGTTCATATCCATGCACAACTTTTTCAAAATTGCTTTCGCAAAGTCTCACGGCAAAATATGAATAGCCGGTCTTGAAAGAAAGGAGAAAAGGAAAATGATTGTCCCAGAACTCTTTAACTTGATTGTGCCAAGCTAAGTCGTTATCTTGAAATGCCCATTCCGATTCCATGATTTCAAATTCATTCCATCGAAAACCAGAATCGCTTGTGCCTTCATAATCTGCCCAAGATAAAAACCAAGCAGTTTCATCGACGTTGTGGCATTGGCGTTGAAGCAAAAGAAATTCGACCATCGTTTCAGGTAGATCGGGATAACGCTCTCGTATAATTGCCGGAATAGGAAGCGGCGCTTCTGCCAATTCAATCTCCCATCCGGCCTGTTGAAGTTTTTGTAACGCCCATATAGTCGCACTCATATCACTTCACAACCCCAGTCCCGCGTAGCAATCTTGTAACAACTGTCTCCACCGGCGTGTCGTTGGCGACTAAGAGGTAGTTCATGCCGTAGCGCAAGCAGAAGGTGCGCAGGCCCGAAGTGTAGTTATCAAGGTTGCGCTTGTAAGTGCGCAGCAGGGTGTCGGTTACGCTGACTTCTTTGAAAGTGCCGGTTTCAGCATCTACTAATTTCAAATCGCCGCGCACGTCCGGTTCGAGTTCAGTGCGATCCAGCAATTGTATAGCTGTGATTTCATAGCCGCGCGCAGCTAAAGTTTTTAATCCGGCATCGTAGCCTTCGGGATAGAGAAAATCGCTGATAACAAAGATAATGCCGCTGCGCCGCGCCTGCATGGCTAAACGCTTGGAAGAAGCCGTTAAGTCAGCGGCGCCACTCGCTTCCTGCTTTTCCAGAAATTTAAACAAGCCTCCGATGCCGCTGCGTCCGCGTGTGGGCGGGAACCAGGCACGAATTCCTTGATCAAAAGTGGCAGCGCCGACGCGATCATAATTGGAAAGGCCAACGTAACCCAGAGCGCCGGCGATTTGCATAGCAGCTTGTAGTTTGCTGGGATTACCGAAGTTCATCGAAAGGCTGGCATCTATGAGAATGGTGATGTCCAGGTCTTCTTCTTCGAGGAACATCTTGAGATACAACTTCTCAAAGCGCCCGTAAGCGTTCCAGTCAATACGGCGCAGGTCATCGCCCATGTTATAAGGACGAAAGTCGGCAAACTCCACCGATGAGCCACGCTTGGTCGAGCGTTTTTCGCCTTTAGACGAGCCAGTAAAAGCGCGCTTGGCATGTAGTGAAAGCGCATCAAGTTTTTTGAGAAGCTGTGGTGAAAGAAGCATTTGATTTTTAATAGAACACGGAGGCTTTGCCTACACGGAAACGACACGGATTTTCACGGATTGTTGAGCGGAGTAGGTTTGCGAAAGTTGTCGAAAATCTTGCGCTTGGTTTCTGGTTGGGGGCCAAAATTAAAAAGTAAGCCTACTTCAATGGTCGTGGCTTTCAGATAGTTGATGAGTTGCGCGGAGTGTTCTTCGCACAGCTTTTCGAGAGCCTTTATTTCAACGATTACGCAACCGTTGACCAGCAAATCCGCGAAGTATTCACCAACCACAACGGCGTTGTAGTAAACGTTGATCGGCACTTGTTGCTCAACTTGAAACCCCCTACTTTGCAGTTCAACAATTAGAGCATTTTCATATACCTTTTCTAAAAAACCATAACCCAAGCGATTATATACAGCATAAAACGCCTGAATGATTTCACCCGTTAGTTCCCCATGCCTGAACATAAAAACCTCAAGAATCTGTGATAATCCGTGTCGTTTCCGCGTATGGAATCCGCGTTCTATTCTGCTTTTTGATACAAATCAAAGGCTTCATTAACAGACATCTGTTGATCCAGCACGGAGCGTAGGGCGCGGACGATGGCACGGGGATTATCATCATCGAAAATGGTGCGGCCAAATAAAGCGGCGCGGCCACCATTAGTGACAACAGCGTGCGCCAATTCCAGAGTCTTGCGCGGGTTCTGGCGCGGGCCGCCTAAAGCACCGATGATGAGATTAGGATCAAATTCACAAAGTTCGCGCCAGGTTTGGGCGGTTGTGAATTCCGTCT
>DASWNL010000554.1:0-6514 GCA_036399215.1 Abditibacteriaceae bacterium | reverse complement strand
CATCGCTTTATTTTCGATTGTCCAGTCGTTCATGTCCCACTGCTTGTTAGGAAAATGGGGATGCTGCCAGTAAGAGTGCATATCCACCCAGTCCATGCGTGATTCGCGCAATACGCCACCTAAGCCGCCCAGCCATGCTTGTGAACACGTCACAGGCGCTTTGCTGCCCAACTCTTTTTGAATAAAGTCGCGCATCATGACTGAGTAATCGCGCTCGACATTCAAAAGAAAATCAATCTAATCACGCCCCTGGGGCGTGTTGCCGCCAATTGTCAGTGGAATGGTGCCCGCTTCCAGCTTTTGGTCGGGCGCCAATTCCATGACGATGCCTTTTCTCAATGACAGATCGGCCAGCCAAATATCACCCAGAGCTTCGCCGATTTGAAACGACAGACGATTATGGCCGGGCAGGGGATTACTCGCTGAAATCACACGGCTGAATTTTTTCCATTCTGTCGTGAGGGCAACGCGCCCGCCTTCGCCCACGCGCTGCCAGGGTTCTTTATCAAAGCCCAGATAAATGGGCACGTTACGACTTTTATCGGCCTTGGCCCAAAATTGTAGTGTGTAAGTTGCTCCGTCTTCAAAATCTAAAGCGTTCTGATGTAACTGCTGTTTCCAGGTTTGATCGGCTAACTCTTTAATGCCCAGGTGCAAAGCTTTGCCAGTTGGCCCACCGTCGGCATTTTCAACTTTCCACTCGTAGTTGCCGCTTTGTTTTTCAAACGTCCAGCCTTCGCCTTCCTGCTCAAACCGGGCGTTTTTCAATAGGTTGGGGCCAAGTTCAGTCTGGCCCGACCAGGCGCGCATTAACGCTTCTTGCGAGGCATATTTCACTTTTAAAAAGTCGTTCCACTTGCTTTGCAGTTGGTCACGATAATAAGTGGGCCAACTGTTGAAACTGCCGGTAAAGGCTTCGCCAAAAAGTGTATCTTCGTTGGTAATTTCAATTAAAGCAACAGCAGGATCATCGGCCCATTTGAGTTTGGTGTAAGGGTTGACATGAGTTAAAAATTGGCGCGCATAGTTTTTCTGATGCTCAATGGATTTCTTTTCAAAATAAGAAGTCTGCTTGCCCATTTCGGGAATCTTATCGGCATCGGGAAAACCGCCCGCCTCGCTCAGCCCCCACGACACGTGCAGATTTAAATCAACGTAAATACCGTTTTGCTTCAAGCAATAAACAAAATAATCCAGGCGATCTAAAGCATCCGGCGAAACTTTTTCACGCGCCGGGTCGCCATCGAAAATGCCGGGGTTCGACCACGTTGCATCCATATGATGCAGGCGAATGATGTTAAAGCCGAGTTTGTGCAAACGCGCGGCGATTTTGGGTGCATCTTCCTTGCGCGGAAAATTAGCGCCCGCGCTGGTGCCGGTGCCCATAAAACGCACGCGTCGCCCGGTTGTATCGAAAAAATGCCCATCGCGGACGGCAATGCGATGTTTGGCCGTTAGCGGAGCGGGATTTAAAAACGAAACGTCGGCAGCGTTTTTAGTGGCATCGTCCCAGGGCATGACCCACGGAAAACGCGATTCTGTTTGGGCGAAAGCAGTAGTCATCAGGGTAGCAGTCAAAAGAAAAATGGTAAGTTTCATGTGTTGAGTTCGACAGGTGGGCATTCTGTTTCAATATAGCAAGATGGGGGTTACAATTGTATCTGTGACACCTCAAGGGTTTACACGAGTCCAAGTAAAATTTGAAACTCACGACTGGTAGTCACGTTTGTCTTTTCTCATGCTTCGATTCTCCAAAATTCTTCTTCCCGTTATTACATTGGCGGCGCTGCCTGCACTGGCAGCGGACAAGATTACTCCGCAGCAAACTGAATTCTTTGAAACCAAGGTGCGTCCCGTGTTGGTTGACCAATGCTACAAGTGCCACGGCGAGAAGAAACAATCCGGCGGCTTGCGCATGGATTCGCGTGAGGCGATTCTCAAAGGCGGCGATTTTGGGCCGAGCATGGTGCCGGGCGACCCCGATAAAAGCAAGATCATTCATGCCATTCGCTATGCCGATCAGGAATTGCAGATGCCGCCCGCCGGCAAAATGAAGCAAGCCGATATTGACGCGCTGACACAATGGGTAAAAGATGGCGCGCCCTGGCCTGGAGATGCCAAAACCGTCGCTCCGGCAGCGCCTGCCAAAGAATGGCAAATTACTCCCGAACAAAAAAAGTGGTGGTCGATTCAGGCCGTCAAAAAAGCGGCCCTGCCCGCTACTAAAGACAAAAAATGGGCTAAGTCTCCGATTGATAGTTTCATTTTGGCCCGTCTCGAAGCCGCCGGACTTAAACCGGCGTCTGCCGCTGACCGCCGCACACTTATTCGGCGCGCTTATTTCGATTTGATTGGGCTGGCACCAACTCCCGAAGAAGTCGAAGCCTTTGTGAATGACAAAGCGCCCACCGCTTATGAAAAAGTAGTGGATAAGTTGCTGGCTTCGCCGCAGTATGGCGAACGCTGGGGCCGCCGCTGGCTGGATGTGGCGCGCTACGCCGATTCCAACGGGCTGGATGAAAATACCGCTTTTGGCAATGCCTGGCGCTATCGCGATTACGTTATCTCTGCCTTTAATAAAGACAAGCCTTATAACGACTTCATCAAAGAACAAATCGCGGGCGACTTGATGCCGACCGATGACCCACAGCTTCGTAACGACCGTTTGACAGCCACGGCTTTCATGTCGCTTGGCCCGAAAGTATTGGCCGAGCCGGACAAGCCAAAGCTGGCAATGGACATTGTGGATGAGCAGATTGACACAACCAGCAAAAGCATTTTAGGCCTTACCATAGCGTGTGCTCGTTGCCACGATCATAAATTTGATCCAATTTCAACCAAAGATTACTACGCTATCGCCGGCATCTTCAAAAGCACGCGCACCATGCAGAATTTGAATACGGTGGCGAAAGTTTTTGAGCGTTCTTTAGCGGCGCCAGAAGTCGAAGCGCAGATCAAAATCAAGCAGGAAGACGTTAAAAAAGCGCAGGATGAAGTCAAAAAAGTCAAAGATGCGGCCAATGCTGAATTAGTCGCAGGCTGGAAGCGCGATTTAGGTAAATATGTCTTAGCCGGTTGGGAAGCCTCGCAGCAAACCGGCCTGTTTTCTTTAGCGGAAACGCCGGTTGAGGCCAATGGCCCGTTTCGTCAGGTAATCGAAACGGAAAAATACAATCGCGGTGACTTTCCCAAGAATTTCGATTCCTACGGCAAAGACATCGGCGTTATCGAGTCTGGCGGCATCGGCACCTTTGCCGAATGGGATATTACCGTGCCCAATGCCGGAGATTATCAGGTGGAGTTGCGCTATGCCGCGCAGGAATCGCGTCCGGTGCGCTTGAAACTCAATGACCAAACTATCGCCGAAAACGCTGCCACCGATGCCACCGGTGGTTGGAACCCCGATGGGCAAAAATGGGATGTGCAGGGCGTTTTTAAATTTGTCGCGGGCAAAAACGTGCTACGCCTCGAAGCCAAAGGCGCCATTCCGCATATTGATAAAGTCTTTCTGATTGAAGCCAAAGCGCCAACCGGGCAAAAGCCGCCGGCGCGCACTCTATCTCAAATCGCCGGTGCCCGGAAATTGGTGCCCGCCGTTGTGCAGGCGTGGGCCAAGACTTTGCGGGCATTGCAAAGTAATCCCGCTTTCGACGCATGGGATAATCTGGCGACGGCTTCGGATGCTGAATTCAATGCTGCCGCGCAGAAATTAACGGAACAGTTGAACGGCACCGAAGACAAAGAGTTGGAGCCGGTGCGTGCTGCTCTTAAGGCTTCCAAAGGCCCGTTTGCGGTGCCGGAAAAAGTTGAAGAACTGTATCCGAAAGAAAGCAAAGAGCGCCTCGCCAAAGTCAACGAAGAATTGAAAAAAGCGCAGGAGGCTGTGCCCGAAGCGCCAATGACGATTGCTGTTGAAGACGCCGCTAAGATTGAAAACGTGAAGGTGCATTTGCGGGGCAGCACGCTCAATCTGGGTGATGAAGTGCCGCGTCGTTTTCCCACGGTGTTAAGCACTGATCAAACGCCGCTGCCCGATAACACCAGCGGGCGCCTGCAATTTGCCGAGTGGATGGTGCGCAATGATCATCCGCTGACTTCGCGCGTTATGGTCAACCGCTTGTGGCTGGGACACTTTGGCGAAGGACTGGTGCGCACACCGGATAACTTTGGCCTGCGCGGCGAAATGCCGACTCATCCTGAATTGCTGGATTACCTGGCAGCGACTTTTGTAGAGAACGGCTGGTCAATGAAGAAAATGCACCGCCTGATTATGCTGTCCAACACCTATCAGATGAGCAGCGCTACCAATGCGGCTGGCGAATTAAAAGACCCGGACAACAAATTGTTATGGCGTATGAATCGCCGCCGTTTGGAAGCCGAACCGTTGCGGGATGCTTTGTTGCAAACTGCCGGACAACTCGATCTTGCGCCGGGCGGCACATTGCTCAGGGCGAAGAATTTTGATTACGTAACGAACGATCAATCGAACAACAGCGCCCAATACGACAAACCACGCCGCAGCATATATCTGCCCGTGATTCGCAACGCGGTTTACGATTTCTTCCAAGCCTTTGATTTTGGCGACCCCTCGTTCGTTAATGGGCAGCGCGCCTCAACCACAATTGCTCCACAGGCGCTTTACATGATGAACAGCCCGTTTGTCATGGATCAGGCGCGTCATTTTGCTGAAAACTTGCTGGCGCAAAAAGACAAAAGCGATGTCGAATTATTGAACGCTGCCTATCAGCGCGCTTATAGCCGTCCGCCGGCGGCCAATGAGGTGACGCGTGCCACCAGCTTCCTGACGCGTTACAACGAAAAACTGCTAACTGTTGAACCGGACGCGGCCAAACGCCGTGTTAAAGTGTGGACAGGCCTTTGTCAAGTGCTGCTGGCCTCCAATGAATTTGTGTTTGTGAATTAGAGGCATTTATGAAATTCTGCAACAACTTTTCTCGCCCCATCACGCGCCGTGATATGCTGCGTCAGTTTTCAGGCGGTTTTGGCGCACTGGCTTTAGCTGGATTACTCGGTGAAGACGATGCCAAAGCTGCGGTTGCCGCAGCCAAAGTCGCTGAAAAGACAGGCTCAAAGAATCCGTTGGCTCCGAAAAATCCGATGTTTCCGGCCAAGGCCAAGCGCGTGATTTTCCTGTTCATGCACGGCGGCCCCTCGCAGGTTGATACTTTCGATCCCAAGCCCTTATTAACACGCGATAGCGGCAAGCCGCTGCCTTTTGCCAAGCCGCGCGTGACTTTTGCCGGCACTGGCAACCTTTTAAAATCGCCCTGGGAGTTCAAGCAATATGGCAAAAGCGGCATCCCGGTTAGCGACCTGTTTCCCGAAGTGGCGCAGTGTGTGGATGATTTATGTGTTATCCGCTCCATGAAAGCCGATAATAACGCCCATGGCGGCGCGTTATTGCAGTTGCATACCGGTTCGGATAGCTTTGTGCGGCCTTCAATCGGCAGTTGGCTGACTTATGGGCTGGGCACCGAAAATCAGAATTTGCCCGGTTTCATTACCATTTGCCCGACGCTGGGGCACGGCGGCGTGCAGAACTGGTCAAGCGCCTTTTTGCCGGCGTTTACACAGGGCACGCCGATTGGCAACGCCAGCATTCCCGCTGACAAAGCCAATTTTTCTCACATTGAAAATAAAAGTGTCAGCAGTGATTTGCAGCAGATGCAGATTGATTTGCTCAAAGACATGGGCACCGAGCAACTGCGGCATTTTGGTCACGATCCGAATCTTGAAGGGCGCATTCAATCGTTTGAGCTGGCGTTTCGGATGCAGAGCGAAGGGCCGAATCTGATGAACATTTCAGATGAAAGCAAAGCGACGCTTGACCTTTACGGCATCAACGACAAGAAAACTGAAAACTTCGGGCGCCAGTGCCTTTTAGCGCGCCGCTTTTCGGAAAAAGGCGTGCGCTTCGTGCAGGCGACGCACTCTTATAAATGGGATCAGCACGGCGACTTGAAAAACGGTCACTCCAACAACGCTAAAGAAGTGGACAAACCAATTGCCGGCCTTTTGAAAGATTTGAAATCGCGTGGCATGTTAGATGAAACACTGGTTATCTGGGGCGGCGAATTTGGCCGCACTCCGGTAGCGCAAGGCGACGATGGCCGCGATCATAATCCTAACGGTTTCACTATCTGGATGGCCGGTGGCGGCGTTAAACCCGGCACTATTTACGGCGCGACGGACGATTACGGCTACTATGCCACCGAAAACGTGATGCACATGCACGATTTGCACGCCACAATTCTGCATCTCATGGGCATTGATCACTTGAAACTCACTTATCGCTATGGTGGACGTGATTTCCGCCTGACCGACGTTTATGGTGAAGTGGCGCATGGCGTGATTGCGTAATTTGACCCCCAACCCCCTTGGTAAGGGGGCTATGCTATTACCTGGTTGCGCAAGGATAACGTTGGCCTCGCTATTAGCGTATGATTATAGCCCCCTTACCAAGGGGGTTGGGGGTTTACAGCACATGAAAAAA
>DASWNL010000553.1:0-4179 GCA_036399215.1 Abditibacteriaceae bacterium | reverse complement strand
GTGGTGGCGGAGGTGGAGGCAATAACCTGCCCGGCACCTGCGACCCGACAACCTTCGCGCCGAATTACGCCGACCTTTCCGATTTGCGCCACTGGCCCGGTTTTCCATTGCGCGTTTTTCTTGGCCCAGCCAATCAAAGCACTATTGATTTAACGCTGCGCGGCTTTGATCAATGGGTGACCGCGACCAATGGGCGCGTTGATTATATCTTGGTTGACAACGCGGATAGTGCCGACATTGTGGTGTCCTTCGATGTGAATGACGGCGGTAGCCAACTGGGCTTAACTACGGTCACATTTCGTGGCAACACGTTGGAAAAAGCCGAAATTGATTTTTTCTACATCCCTGCCAATCAACCGGGAGCGGCGCGCACCAATCAAATCACGGCGGCGCACGAATTCGGTCACACCCTCGGTTTGGGCCTGCATAGCCCCAACGATAACGACATCATGGCCGCTGTCACCGACGGCACGAATACAACTGTTACCAACCGCGATTTGAATACGCTATTGACGGCGTATTGCAACACCTTCCCGCAACGATTGACTACCAATCGCGCCGCACCGCCCAGTGATGAGCCACTGGAAACTTTCACTATCAGTCACTGCAAGCAACATTAAGTTTGTGACTAACCTCTATGTAAAAACAAAGCGCCCTTATCGTATCACGATAAAGGCGCTTTTGAATGCTTAGCTATTGAAATAAGTTGCTTTGTGGATTGCTTGGTTACAAACGGCTTAGTTACGGATTGCCGGCACGCGATTCCCAACCTAAGGCGGGGCCAATTGCGGCAACTTTTTCTTGCGTGGGCAAGGGTTTTAGGCCCCCGCCAACCGTATGCAGCGGCATATTAGCAACAATCGCTGCCCATATCACCAATATGAATAAAATTGTCTTGACCATCTCTTACTCCTCTGCTTCTTTCACGAATAACGACGTGAGTGCGTAAATGCAACTGGCACTCCAAAAAGCAGGGAGAGTTCTCCCATTTCTTTGCGCGAAGCCTCCCTTTTAGGTTCTTACTCTAAAACCCCCAGTTGCACATCAGGAATCGGGCCGCGCGGATAAGCGCGCAGACGAAAAGCAGGGCTACCGGCAGGGATGACGAAATTGCGCGTTAAGTAGTCGGGAAATTCAAACGGCTCCAATACACTGCCCTGCTCTAAATTCAACTCGGCGCGCACTTCGTCGAGAGTGGCATATTTTTTATGGCGCTTCCAACTGGTGCCCCAGTGAAACAAACCTTGATCATCCGTCACCGCATAAAAGTTGTTTTCAAACTTGAGATTGAGCTTTTCCAGTGACAAATTGATGGGCTGCCCTTTGTCATCCTTGGCGCCATATTCGCGGGCAATGTCTTGCGCGGCTTTGGTGTTTTCGGGCTTCTTTTCCTGCAACTTTTCGGGCCAGTGGCGCTCATCGTTAATATCGAACCAACCCCACACCTGGGCATCACGATTGTAAGCTAAAACGTTGTTACGAACGAGGGTGTCATGATTCCAAATCGGATGCTCCGCCGTGTCTTTGGGGTCGCCAATTTTGGGTGTGGTGCGCTTTTGCTCGCGGAAAGCAAAGCCTTCTTTATTGCCGATAAGAAAGTTGCGTTCTATGAGGCAGCCCGGCGAACTCGAAATCGCGATGCCCGCCGCCGCGCCCCAGGCAGCGGAGGCGCTTTGCAATCCATTGCCTAAAATCACATTGTCATGCGCTTTCAGGCCATAGGAAATCTCATAAAAAATTCCGGCGTCTTCGTTGTCGGCAATCAGGCACTGGCGCACCGTGTTATCTTCGTTGCCGATGTCAAACCAAATACCATTGCCGCGATTGTCAATAAAGCGACTGTGTTCTAAAATGGCGCCGCGTGTGAATACGATTTTATTGCCGCCTGCTTCCCAACCACGCGAGAAATTTTTGACGTTGTTGTTGCGCACAAGCGATTCGCTGAGATGCAAATTATGAGCGTGCGCCGCGGTAAACCCCAGTTGCCCATTCTCCTGGAATGTGCAGTTGCGCACGATTTGATCCGGCGCTAAAAAAGCGGCGCCAATAGTGTTCATGCGCTCAAAAACGCAGTCGAGAATTTCGTCGCCGCGCCCTCTGAATTGCACTGCCGCGCTTTGCGCTTGATTGGCCGCATAACGGAAGCGCAAGCCGCGCGTTATCACATAATCGCCGCGCACGTCCCATAACGTGCCGCGAACCGAAGCTTCTACTTTAGGTGCCCAGTCAGGGCTGCCATCTAACTTTTCATTATTTGTTGTCCAAACATAAAGTCGCTTGTTTTCCAGATCAACGAAAAACGTGCCGCGCGCCATTTGTTCACGCTTTAATACTTGCAAAAGTGGATAACCATCAGCAAAAACCTGCTCGGCGCGGCCAGTCAGGGCATGATAATCATTGCTCGGATGAGTGCCGGTTTTGCTCCATGTTAAAAAGCGGTGCGGCCAATCGGCGCTATAGATGTTATCCGGCGAAGCAGCATCCGCTTTTTGCCAACCCAAAAGGCGATCTGCACCCGTGACAATGACACTTTGGGCCGAGGCCGCCTCAAAGCGAATCGGCTTATCTTTCGTGCCGCTCGTTGCGATGACTACGCTTTCACGATAAACGCCGCCATGAATGGAAACGGTATCGCCCGGCTCAACGCTTTTAGCAGCGTCGTTAATGCTGCGAAATTGCATGGCGGCAGGCACGCCTTTCAGTTCGTGTGGCGCAACGTGTAAAGTGCGCGCCTGTGACGCAGAAACATAGAAAAGAACCGTCCAAACAGCCAGAGAATACTTCCACAGCGGCCTTTGCCTTGCAGAACCTTTTGCCGAATGCCTTGCAATAAAAGATTGAAAAAGAGATGACATGAGTGGATTTTCCTTTGACGAGTTTGGCGCTTTCGATGAGCCAGGCGGTGAATTAAACGTGATCATCGAAACGCCGAAAGGGAGTCGTAATAAGTTTAACTTTGACCCGCAACGCGGCGTTTTCAAACTGGGCGGAGTTTTGCCGGCGGGCGCCAGTTTTCCCTTTGATTTCGGTTTCGTGCCCGCTACTCTGGGCCAGGATGGCGACCCGTTGGATGTTTTGGTTTTGATGGATGAAGCGGCTTTTGCCGGCTGCCTGGTTCCCTGTCGCTTGATTGGCGTTATCGAAGCCGAGCAGACCGAACGCGATGGTGAAACCATGCGCAATGACCGTTTGATTGCCGTAGCTGCCAACTCGCATACGCACGGAGAAATCAAGGAATTAACCAACCTGAGCCGCAATCTTCTGGACGAGATTACCCACTTTTTCAAGTCTTACAATGAAGTTAAAGGCAAGCGTTTCGAGATGCTGCACCAACGCGGCGCCAGGGCGGCTGAGAAGTTAATTCATCAGGGAGAAAAAGCTTTTACAGGCGCGAAAGAGGCTTCCGGCGGGTAATAGCTTTGCTTTTCACGTTGCTTATGTCACGCAAGAAAATCGAATTGCCACCGATTGTTAAAGACCCCGAAGAATCAGCGCGTCTGGCAAGATTGCGTTATGTCAGCGACGACTCGCCTGGTATCAGGCGCAAGCAAGCCGGCAAGGGTTTCACTTACATAGATGCCGATGGTAACACGGTGCGCGATGAAAAAACCTTGACACGCATTAAGAAACTTGCCATTCCGCCGGCCTGGAAAAACGTGTGGATTTGCCCTCAGGAAAATGGTCATGTTCAGGCCACAGGAATCGATGATAAAGGCCGCAAACAGTATCGCTCTCACGAACGCTGGCGCATGGTGCGCGATGAAACTAAATATACGCGCATGATGGCTTTTGGCGCTGCTCTCCCTCGCATCCGCAAGCGAGTAGAAGGCGATCTGAAAAGGCCCGGCCTGCCCCGTGAGAAAGTCTTAGCCGCCATCATCAGGCTCATGGAAAAAACGGCGATTCGTGTCGGTAATGAAGAGTATGCGCGGGCCAATGGCAGTTATGGCCTGACGACCATGAAAAACCGCCATGCCAGAATTGAAGGCGCTCATTTAATCTTCGATTTCAAAGGCAAAAGCGGTGTGCGCCATTCGATTGATTTAAACGACCGCCGCCTGGCCCGCATTGTCGCCAAAACGCAAGATTTGCCCGGTCAGGATTTGTTTGAATGGGTAGATGACGCGGGTAATACCCATACGATTTCCTCAGCCGATGTCAATGATTACTTGAAGGAAA
>DASWNL010000552.1:0-2144 GCA_036399215.1 Abditibacteriaceae bacterium | reverse complement strand
TTCTCAACTGCCTCCGGCGCGGCAAATCAAGTTGTATAACAGCGGTAGTTTTTTCGATAAGCAGGCCATTCCACCTGAAGATTATTCGGCTATTGCCGAGAGACTACAAAACTTTGAACAGGTGATTGTCGAATGCCATCCCAAGCTGATTAGCGACTCATGTGTGCGCTTTCAAGAACTGCTGGGGAAGGCACAACTGGAAGTGGCGATGGGTTTGGAAACGGTTCATCCCGAAGTTGGCCCGATGCTTAACAAGGGCGCGACATTGGAAGACTTCAAATACGCAGCGGAGTTTCTCCAGCAAAACAACATTGCTCTGCGCGTTTTTATTTTGGTGAAGCCGCCCTTTCTCAACGAAGACGAAGCAATTCACTGGGCCAACCGCTCGACGGATTTTGCCTTTGATTGCGGCGCCACTGTAGCGGCTTTGATTCCCACAAGGCGCGGCAACGGCGCAATGGAAGCCTTAGAAAAATCGGGCGATTGGTCACCTCCGAGATTGCAAACGCTGGAAGCAGCGACAGATTATGGCGTGGCTTCCAATCGGGGCCGCGTCTTCGCCGATTTATGGGATCTGGAACAATTCTCCAATTGCGAATTTTGTTTCCCTGCGCGGCGTGAGCGGCTGGAACAGATGAACCTCACGCAGCAACTTTTACCGCCAGTTGAATGCGCCGCTTGCCATGCGTGATTTTGATTTAGCCATTGTCGGTTCAGGTTTTGGCGGCTCGTTGTTAGCCATGATTGCGCGGCAACTTGGCCTGCGCGTTGTGCTTTTAGAGAAGGGACGCCATCCACGCTTTGCCATTGGCGAATCATCCACGCCGCTTGCCAATTTGCTGTTGGAAGAATTAGCCACATGCTACGATTTGCCGCGCCTCAAGCCGTTTTGCAAATGGGGCACCTGGCAAAATGAATATCCTGAAATCGCCTGCGGTCTTAAGCGCGGCTTTACCTTTTTGCATCATGAAAAGGGTAGGGCGTTTTCGGGTGCGCGAAGCGAACAGCTTTTAGTGGCGGCCAGCCCGCATGATGACATCGCTGACACGCATTGGTATCGTCCTGATTTCGACCAGTTTTTCGTCGAAGAAGCGATTCGCTGCGGCGTGGAATACATTGATGAAGTTTCTCTCGATACGCCATTGTTTGACGGCGGAATCACACTAAACGGCACTCGACATGGACAACGAGTGCAACTTGGTGCGCAGTTTCTCATTGATGCTACAGGCCCGCGTGGCTATTTGCATCGCGCTTTAAATCTGGCTGAAGAGATTTTGCCTGATTTACCGCCAACTCAAGCGCTTTATACGCAGTTTGAAGATGTGAGCCGTCTGGATGAACTCGGCATTTTAAACAACGCTGTGACGCCGTATCCTGCCGATGACGCCGCCGTGCATCATGTTTTTGAGGGTGGCTGGATTTGGGTTTTGCGCTTCAATAACGGTCTTATTAGCGCCGGCATCGCCGCACGCGATGAACTGGCGAATGAACTGAATTTTGCGGACGGCGAAAGCGCGTGGCGGAAAGTTCTTGAACGGTTTCCAACGATTCAAAGACAGTTCCAAAAGGCACAGCCCTCGGTGCCTTTTATACATGCGCCGCGTTTGGCCTTTTGCACTAACCAAATCGTCGGTGAAAAGTGGGCGATGCTGCCCTCAGCGGCGGGTTTTGTTGATCCACTTTTATCTACTGGCTTTCCTCTGACTTTACTTGGTATCACACGCTTAGCTTCAATGCTGGAAAACGGCTTGCCGCGAGATGGTGATTTGCAAACTTATGCAATGCAGACACGCGATGAACTGCACATCACGGCCCGTTTAGTGGTAGCGCTTTATCGCAAGATGGATGATTTTCAATCGTTTCGTGATTTAACTTTGCTGTATTTCGCGGCGGCCAGTTACAGCGAAACGGCACGGCGATTAGGCAAGCCACATTTAGCCGGCGGCTTTTTGATGCACGATCATCCAACTTTCGGCTCTGCCTTAAAACAATGTTTGCACGGTGTTTCCCACACCCAAATTTTAGAAGCCATTAAACCAATTGATGTCGCTGGTTTAACGCGCAGTGACCGAAATAGTTGGTATCCCGTTGATGCCGATGATTTACGCCGCGCGGCCCATAAAGTGGAAGCTACGCCACAAGAA
>DASWNL010000551.1:0-2652 GCA_036399215.1 Abditibacteriaceae bacterium | reverse complement strand
CCGACCTTTTCGGCGAACAGGCCGTGCTGTGCGGCGGCGCTTCGGAATTGGTGCGCGCCGGTTTTGAAACCTTGGTTGAAGCCGGTTATGCGCCGGAAATGGCCTATTTCGAGTGCCTGCACGAGCTAAAACTCATCGTTGATTTGATGTATGAAAAAGGCATAACCGGAATGCGCGCCGCGATCTCCGACACGGCAAAATGGGGCGATGTGACGCGTGGAAAACGCATCATCAACGCGCAAACCCGTGATGAGATGCGGAAGATCTTAAGCGAAATCCAGTCTGGCGACTTCGCCAAAGAATGGATGGCCGAAAACCAGCAAGGCCGCCCTAACTTCATCAGCAGGTTGCAGGAAGAAGCCGACAGCCAGATCGAAACCGTCGGCAGCGAGCTGCGCGGCAACATGAGTTGGATGAAGGGCAAGTGATTTCGTTAAATTCACCGCCGAGACGCAGAGGCGCAGAGCATAAATGCAAGCCCATCAATCAATGCTTCATGTTCTCAAATTCCTTTCTCGGCGCCTCTGCGTCTCGGCGGTGAATTTAACGAAATGGAAACCCAAACAGATGGCCGCGATTAAAACCATTAGCCACGAAAAGACACAAAAACCACAAAAAGTTTTTGCGAATTTTGTGTCTTTTCGCGGCAATTAAAAATTTCTGTGTTCTCTGTTGTGAATTAATGACAAAGGAGGTTGGCGATGTCCCGAACGGACGTAAAAGAAGTGACTGGAAAAGCAGTCAACGGCACAAACAAGACAGACAAGGTGGTGGGCGCGCTGCTTCCTTCGTCAAATGGCAAGCACGTAGGCAACGCGCAAAGTGGAATGCAAAAGCATCCCATCACCAAATATCGCGCGTTCGCGCCGGTGCCTTTGAAAGATCGCACCTGGCCTGATAAGCAAATTACCCGTGCGCCGATCTGGTGCAGCGTGGATTTACGAGATGGTAATCAGGCGCTCGCGATTCCCATGAGCGTGGACGAAAAGTTGGAAATGTTCCGCTTGCTCTGCGACATCGGTTTCAAGCAGATCGAAATCGGTTTTCCCTCAGCTTCGCAGATTGAATTCGATTTTTGTCGCCGTCTTATCGAAGAGAACCGCATTCCCGATGATGTCACAGTGCAGGTTTTGGTGCAGGCGCGCGAAGAATTGATTCGCCGCAGCTTTGAAGCTTTGCAAGGCGCCAGACAAGCCATCGTTCACATTTACAATTCGACCAATCCCGCCCAACGTCGCATTGTTTTTGGACTCTCCAAAGACGAAATCAAAAACATTGCGGTGCGCGGTGTCGCCTTGATTCGTGAATTAGCCGATGCCAATCCGCAAACTAAGTGGACACTGGAATACTCGCCGGAAAGCTTCGTTTTGACGGAGTTGGATTATTCCCTTGAAGTTTGCGAAGCCGTAGCCGAAGTCTGGCAGCCAACGGTTGACAACAAAATCATTCTTAATTTGCCGGCGACAGTGGAAAGCTTCACGCCGAATGTCCATGCCGATCAAATTGAGTGGTTCTGCCGTCAGATGAAAAACCGCGAAACGGCGATTATCTCATTGCACACGCATAATGATCGCGGCACGGGCGTGGCGGCAACCGAATTAGCGTTGATGGCCGGCGCGGATCGCGTCGAAGGCACGCTTTTTGGCAATGGCGAACGCACCGGCAACCTGGATATTGTCACCGTAGCCTTGAACCTCTACACGCAGGGCATTGATCCGCAGTTGGATTTTTCGGATTTGCCGCTCATCCGCGATGTTTACGAGCGCTGCACGCGCATGAGTGTGCATGAGCGGCATCCCTATGCGGGCGATTTGGTGTTCACAGCGTTTTCAGGCAGCCATCAGGACGCCATTAATAAAGGTTTCGCGCAGCAGAACAACACCAATGCGCAGAGTGCGGGCACTGACCGAGACGATTGCAACTACAACGTGATCAATAAGGGCCTCGCGCAGCAAGATAATGCTCCCGATGCCCTTTGGGAAGTGCCTTATCTACCGATTGACCCCAAAGATATTGGCCGCACCTACGAAGCGATCATTCGCTACAACTCGCAAAGCGGCAAAGGCGGCGCGGCCTTTATCTTAGAGAATCACTTTGGTTTTATCCTGCCTAAAATGATGCGCGTTGAGTTTGGCAAAGTGATGAATCGCCTGGCTGATGAGTTGGGTCGTGAGATTTCTATCGGTGAAGTTTACGAAGCCTTCGAGCGTGAGTATTTAAGCCGCAACACGCCTCTGAAACTGGACAAATTCCGCGACCTGACCACGCAAAGTGGCAAGGTCGAGTGCCGAGCGCATATTCTATGGAACGGTGAAAATCGCGAACTGCGCGGCTATGGCAACGGCCCGATTGATGCTTTCGTGGAAGCCTTGCGCGATGCCGGAGTCTTGCAGTTTGATATTTTAAATTTCGCCGAACACTCGCTCGAAGGCGGAGCCGAAGCGCGTGCTGTAGCGTATGTTCAAATCGGCCAACCGGAAGGCGCGACCTTTTACGGAGCAGCCATTGATACCAGCACGGTTTTAGCATCGGTCAAAGCCGTTGTTAGCGCCGTCAATCGCGCTTTAAGCCATGAGCAAGTTTGAAAAGGTTCTGCGCCGAGTTTTGTCGGGCGGGGCGGACGCTAATGTTGATTTTGATGATCTGGTTTGG
>DASWNL010000550.1:0-10725 GCA_036399215.1 Abditibacteriaceae bacterium | reverse complement strand
TTGCTGATTTTAGCCGATGATTTGGGCTGGTCTGATTTGGGAAGTTACGGTGGCGAAATCAGCACGCCGAACCTGGACAACCTTGCCAAAAACGGTTTGCGCTTTACCCAGTTTTATAACTCGGCGCGCTGCTGCCCGACGCGCGCTTCGCTGCTGACCGGCTTGCATCCGCATCAAGCAGGCTTCCCTGAAATGAATGGTGTTCTGCCCGATCATGCCGTAACTCTGCCCGAAGTTTTAAAACCTGCCGGTTACAAAACTTACATGGTTGGCAAGTGGCATCTGGGCAACGAACGCAAGCCGACAGATCGCGGCTTTGAAGAATTTTACGGAATGCTGGGCGGTTTCAACAGTTTCTGGCAAGAAGACCCTTATTACATGCGCTGGCCGCAAGGACGCGCCAAACGGCCTTATGCCAAAGATGCCTTTTATGCAACAGATGCCTTTGGTGATTATGCGATAGATTTCATCGAAGACGGGCATAAAGCAGGGCAACCCTGGTTTATGTATTTAGCTTTCAACGCGCCGCACTTCCCTTTGCACGCGCCGGAAAATGTGGTTGCTAAATACGAAAAGATGTATCTCGAAAAAGGCTGGGATGCGATTCGCACTGAGCGATTAGCGCGGCAAAAGAAGTTGAAATTACTTCCCGATGATGTGCCCCTCACACCGCGTAGTGAAGTGCCTGCCAATCGTTTTAACAGGCAAACCGGCTGGGCCGATAAAGAGAATCCGGCGTGGGATAACCTTCCCGCAGATCGTCGTGCCGACTTAGCGCGTCGCATGGCGGTTTATGCTGCGATGGTGGAGATCATGGATACCAACATCGGGCGTGTGTTGGAGCATCTCAAGGAAACCAATGCTTTAGATAACACCTTAATCTTCTTTCTTAGTGACAACGGCGCCTGTGCCGAATGGGATCCGTGGGGCTTCGATAAATTGGATTCGCCCTTGAACATTTTGCACAAGGGCGATGACCTGAAAAACGTTGGCGGCCCTGACAGTTACATCAGTTACGGCAGCGGTTGGGCCAATGCCAGCAACGCGCCCTGGCGGCTTTACAAGCATTACAATCACGAAGGCGGCATTCGCACGCCGATGATTGTGCATTGGCCGCAAGGCTTGAAAACAAAGCCATTCGCTTTGACGCAGCAGCCCGGTTATATTACCGACTTCATGCCGACGCTGCTTGAAGTATGTGGTGCATCCTATCCGCAAGTGCGCAATGGTCATAAGATTACGCCGCATGAAGGCGTGAGCCTCGCGCCGGTTTTGCAGAACCAAAAAATGCCGCCACGTATTTTAGCGGTTGAACACGAAGGCAATCGCATGGTGCGCGAAGGAGATTGGAAACTGGTGGCGCTACACGATAAGCCGTGGGAACTCTATGACCTTGCCGCCGACCCGATTGAAATGAGCGATTTATCGGCGCGTGAAACGGCGCGCGTGCAAAAGATGAGTGCCGCCTGGGATGAATGGGCCGAGCGGGTGGGGGCCGTCAAAAAGCCGAAAGCAAAGTTGGAAATATCGTCGCCCCAAATTGCTAACAAAGCCCTTGTCATTCGCTGCGATGTAACAACGCAAGCGCGCGACGGTGTGATCCTCGCCCAGGGCGGGAGGCAGCATGGTTATGCTTTGCATCTCAAAGAGGGCAAGCCGGTTTTTAGCGTGCGCCAGAATGAAAAACTATTCGCGATTGCTTCATCTGAAGTCGTCGAAGGCAAATTCTCCCTTCAAGCGCGCCTCGAAAAAGACGGCGCTATGAGCTTGACCGTAAACAACAAAGTTGTAGCACACGGCAAGGCTCCGGGATTAATCGGTGTGCAGCCAATGGATGAACTGAGCATCGGCCAGGATAGCCAAACTGCCGTCGGTGATTACATCACACCGCATCCATTGAAAGGCAAAGTGGAGCATGTGAAGGTGATAACAGAGTAGGCGTTTCTATGAAAGCCTTCATTGAAAAAGCAGATGGTGAATTTCGCAATGTCAATGGTTACGTGGCCTGGCAGGGCTTGACTGATCGCGGTTGCGAAGTTGAATTTTTTGAAGCGGCCCAGGTTGATGATTTAGCTCTCACGCCGCGCACGCCTGTTGTGGCGGGCATTCCCGTTGTGCATCGCGCTTTGCGACGTTTGGGTTGTGAGCCTCCCGCTTTAGAACCGATTCCTCACGAAATACAGGCCTATGCGGGCCGCGGCTTTGGCATCAGCACACTGGGAGAAGCGAGGGGCAAGTTTGCCGATGAGTGCGGGCCTTTGTTTATTAAGCCCCCAGCGGGGCAATCAAAGATTTTCAATGGGCACGTTATTGCCGCTTTTCGGGATTTGATAGCAACGTCTCACTTGCCTGATGAGCAAATGGTTTGGTGGTCGCAAGCTGTCGAATTTCGCGCTGAGTTTCGCGGCTTCGTCCATCGCGGAGAGTTGATCGGATTCCGCCATTATTACGGCGATTTTCGTCTGCCGGTTGATTTCGGTAAAGTCGAAAAAGCCTTAAGCGATTGGACAAACAAACCCATCGGCTGCTCGATGGATTGGGGCGTTACAAAAGAAGGGCGCACTTTGCTTGTCGAAGTGAATGAGGGCCATTCTTTAGGTTGCTATGGTTTGGCCTCACACCTTTATGCACCTTTGTTGATAGACCGTTGGTTGGAAATGACAGCAGCAGATTAGATTCCAAATTAATACACTGCCTTGGCAAAAGACAATTCATGAACACCCCACCATTCAAAACTGCGCTGTGCCTGTCGGCCTTAACGTTAGGAGTGTTGCCTGTGCAAGCCGCTCAAAAACCGAATGTGCTGATTATCTTAGCCGATGACATGGGCTACTCGGATGCGGGTTGTTATGGCGGCGAAATTGAAACGCCAAACCTGGATGCCTTAGCGGGCAACGGTCTGCGCTTTTCGCAGTTCTACAATACGGCGCGCTGTTGGCCGTCGCGTGCGGCTCTCATGACGGGTTATTATGCGCAGCAAGTGCGGCGCGACCATTTGCCCAACCGCAAAGATGGCGTTGGTGTTCGCCCTCCCTGGGCGCAACTCTTACCGGCCATGCTGCGCCCTGTTGGCTATCGCACCTATCATTCCGGCAAGTGGCACATTGACGGCGCGCCATTGGAAAGCGGCTTCGACCATTCGTATTCACTGGAAGATCACAACCGCCATTTCAACCCGCAACAGCACCTGGAAGATGGCAAGAAACTGTTGCCGGTGAAAAAGGGTGATGGTTATTACAGCTCGACAGCGATTACTGATTACGCCCTGAAATATCTGGAAGAGCACCAGCAAAAGCACAGCGATAAACCCTTTTTCCAATACCTGTGCTACACGGCGCCGCATTTTCCTTTGCAAGCCTTGCCCCACGACATTGCTAAATACAAAGACAAATATAAAAGTGGCTGGAACGAAATGGCAGAGGCGCGTTGGAAACGCCAAAACGCGATGCGGTTGGTGAACCATCCGCTGCCCGCGATGGAGCGTGAAGTCGGGCCGCCTTATCATTTTCCCAAAGACCTCGAACAACTCGGCCCTGATGAAGTGAATCGGCCCCTTCCGTGGCACGAACTAACGCCCGCGCAGCAAGATTTTCAAGCCACGAAAATGGCGATTCATGCCGCCATGATTGACCGCATGGATCAAGAAATCGGGCGCGTTTTAACGCAACTCAAAAAGATGAATGCGTATGAGAACACGTTGATCTTCTTCCTGTCAGATAACGGCGCCAGTGCGGAGATCATGGTGCGCGGCGATGGGCATGATAGGGACGAACCGCCTGGTTCGGCATCAACTTTTCTAAGTCTGGGGCCGGGTTTTTCCAGTGCGTGCAACACACCGCTGCGTCGTCATAAAGTGTGGGTGCATGAAGGTGGTATTTCCACGCCGCTCATTGCGCATTGGCCGCAAGGCATTACAGCACAGGGCGAAATTCGCCACAATGTTGGTCACGTCGTAGATATTGTGCCGACGGTTCTGGAACTGGCGGGCGCAGAGCGCTTGGCGCAGTGGCAAGGCGATAATCTGCCGGCGCCGCCCGGCCAAAGTTTGGTGCCGGCTTTTGCCGCTGATAACAGCGTGGTGCATGAATCGTTGTGGTGGCTGCATGAAGAAAACCGCGCCTTGCGCGTGGGCGATTGGAAAATCGTGGCCGATAAAAACGCGCCGTGGGAACTTTATAATTTAAAAACCGATAGGGGCGAAAGCCTCAACCTGGCCGCGCAACAGCCGCAACGTGTTCAGGAAATGGCGGCGCAGTGGCAAAAGCAAACCGATGAAACAACGGCGCTGATGAAAAAATATCCGGCGCCAAAATAGGCCGCAAATTAGCCCGCAAATTAGCCCGCTGTCCCACTAATATAGCGGCTATTATTATGGTGTGGATTCGCTTTCTTCAAACCTTTTCTCTTAACCATTATGAAACTACTTTTGCTGGGCCTTGCTTTTCTGTTTGTAATCTGTCCCCTCACTATTCCCTCTCGCGCGGCGACCGATGTCAAAGCGCCGCGCTGGAATATTCTGTTTGTGTTCGCCGATGACTGGGGACGTTATGCCGGTTGTTACGGCAAGATAGACAAGCGCCCGACGATTAACGATGTCATCAAAACGCCTAATGTTGACCGCGTAGCGCGCGATGGCATTATCTTTCGCAATGCCTTTGTGAATTCGCCGTCCTGCACGCCCAGTCGTAGCGCTTTAATGTCGGGACGTTATTTTTTCAATACCGGGCGCGGCGCGTTTTTGCATGGTGTGTGGGATAACTCAATTCACTCTTATCCGCCGATGCTTCGCGAGGCTGGTTATCACGTTGGTAAAAGTTACAAAGTGTGGGGGCCGGGCCAACCCAACGATGGGCCGTTTCAGGGAATGCCCGCCTATCAAAAAGCGGGCGGCACGCCCAATAACTTCTCAGAAGAAGCCACCAAATTAGTCGGGCAGGGCAAAAGCATAGATGAAGTGCGCGCACATATTCTTGAAGTGGTGCGGCGCAACTTCAATGACTTTCTTAATGACCATAAAATGGGCCAGCCCTGGCACTATTTCTTTGGGCCAACCAACACGCACCGCACCTGGATTAAAGGCTCCGGCAAGAAACTCTGGGACATCAATCCCGATTCTTTAAAAGGCAAAATGCCGAAGTTTCTTCCTGACGTGCCTGAAGTGCGCGAAGATGTAGCTGATTACTTAGGTGAAGTGCAGGCAGTTGATGCCTATCTTGGCGTTTTGCTTGAGATGCTGGAAAAATCCGGCGAAGCGAATCACACATTGATAGTGCTATCTGGCGATCATGGTATGCCAGGCGTGCCGTCCGGCAAGTGCAATTTATATGATGCCGGTGTGCAAGTGCCGTTAATTATGCGCGTGCCGAACGGCCAACCAAATCGTGTGGTTGATGATATGGTGTCCTTGCCTGATTTAGCGCCCACATTTATGGAAATCGCTGGTGCCAGGCCTCCAGAAAATATTTATGGGCGCTCTTTGCTGCCGGTTTTGCAATCGGAAAAATCAGGACAGGTTGATGCTTCGCGCACCTGGGTAATTACGGGCCGTGAGCGCCATGTGCAAAGCGGGCGCGAAGGCAATTTGCCCTATCCACAGCGCGCGTTGCGCACGCCCCGTTGGGTTTATGTGCGCAATTTTGAAGCTGAGCGCTGGCCGATGGGTTCTCCTGAAGGAACTGGCGCCGCGCCAAACGGCAATGTTGAAACCAATACGATGGTCACTTTTGCCGATATGGATGCCGGGCCGACTAAAGCCTGGCTGGTCGAACATAAAAACGACCCGCAAGGGAAATGGTATTACGATTGGGCTTTTGGCAAGCGACCTGAAGAGGAGCTTTACGATGTGCAAAACGACCCTGATCAGATTCGTAATCTTGCCGCTGATCCTCAATATGCCGCCCAAAAACAATGGCTTTCGACGCGCTTGATGAAACTGTTAAAAGAAGCCGGCGACCCACGCATAATCGGCGACGGCAAGACTTTTGATCGCCCTCCTTTTGTTGAGAAAACGCCGCTAAAGTGAGCGACAGCCAGTGACTACAGTAGACGATCGCACTCTTTGATAGTCATGTGCTTTCAGTTTTTAATCTCGCCTTAACCGTTTCTTAAATCACAATTAAGTCCGACCTAATTAAAATCCTTGCGATTCCCTTTCGTTTTGTCTGAAGCTATCGGCCCTGCAAGATGGGGATAGCCTGAGAACCGAAAAGAATCCATCTACTTTAAGGAGGACTTTTGTGAACCGACTGAAAACAGTCAAATCAGTGGGCGGTGTTTCTGTTGCCGCCTTGGCCGCTGTCTTGGTAAGCACGCTGCCCGCCAACGCCCAACAAAGCGAAATCGCCGCACTCCGCCAGCAGATCGCGGATTTAACCGAACGTTTGAACAAAATGGAGGCTGACTCCAAGAAGGTCAGCGATACCGCAGCCAAAGCCAGCCCGGCAGTGACGGCCAGGCAACCAGTTACTGTATCCGGCTTGTTTCAAGTGCAGGGCAACTCATTGTTTAGCCAGAGCGGCCCATCGGCGGCGGTGGCCGATACTTTTCGCCTGCGCCGAGCCGAACTTCGTGTTACCGGGAAAATCACCAATCGCATCAGCGGCACGGTGATGATTGACCCTACCAAAAACTTGGCTTTAGTGACACCTGCCGCACCAGCAGTGCCCAGCGTCAATCAATCAACTAATGTTCTCCAGGAGTTGATGTTGACTTACAACCTAAGCCAAAAGGAAAATGGCGCTAACTTCATTGATGTCGGTCAATACAAAATTCCCATTGGCTATGAAGGCGATTTGCTTTCTTCCAGCGCGCTACCGCTCATTAACCGCGCTTTGATGTTTCAGTTGCGCGATCCCTTTGGCGGCGGCTACGGTGACATTCGTGAAACCGGCGCGCGCTTGCGCGGTAATGCTGGTGCGGCGCATTACGACTTCGGCGTTTATAACGGCTTTGGCGAGCGCCAAAATGCCCTGGCCCAGTCGGATGCTAAAGCCATTATTGGCCGTTTGGCTTATCGCCCGGCCAGTGTGCCCGGTCTGGCTCTCGGCATCAGCGGTGGCACCGGCAACACCGGTGGCGCGGTGCGCAATGACCGCACCGTCATCAATGCTTTTGGCGCTTATACCTGGGACAAATGGCTGGCGCAGGCCGAATACCTGCAAGGCGATTCGCAGCCTTTGGGTGGCGGCGCCACGCGCGACGTGAGTTCGTATTACGGCACTTTGGGCTACTCATTCACTCCCAAGTTGCAAGCCGTGGCGCGTTACGATTACTTCGACGCCAATCGCAACGCGGCGGGCTTCGCGGTTAAAGACATTTCGCTTGGCTTGAACTACTACATCAAGGGCAATAACGCCAAGATTCAAGCCAACATTGTGCATCGTGACGGCACCGGGGTAGCAGCACCCGCCGCCGGCGCATCAGGATCGGGATTGGGCAACATCGCCAACGATTCCACCGCTTTAATAATTCAAGGCCAGGTGGCCTTCTAAACCAAAAGAGGCGAGCGCATAGCTCGCCTCTTTTTTCTTTAAGAACAGGTGAAGAAAAATGAGAAGCAAAAGAATTCAGATGAAAATTTTAGCCGCTTTAACCCTCATGGGTTCGATGTTATCAGTGCAAGCCATAGCCGCACCACGCTAGGTGGTTTTGGTGGTTTCAGAAGGCGTCTCGCCTCAAGCCGTTGACTTTGGCCGCGTTTATTTAAAGACCGCCTACGATCAAGGCGCCACAGTTGCTTTCGATACCATCAAGGACAACAGCAAGAGCATGTCTGCCAACGCTGACACGTTGGGCAATTTAAAAGGCATCTTGAAAACCGCCGCGCAAAACGGTTACAAAACCGGCCTGGTGACAACCGAAGACGCACTAAAAACAGGAGCCATGTTTTACGGCACAACGCCGGAAAATGTTGCCGTCGCTGACTTTGGCATTATTGCCGGTGGTGGCCGCGCCAATGCCGGAAATGCGGCCCAACAAATCAAGGCGGTGGGCGGCACGGCTATGATGGATGTGGAAGGCCTAAATGAAGAACCCAAAGGCAAAGTGCTGGCTTTGCAGGCCGATCATGCCCTGACGTGGAATCTTGACCGCGATGGCGAAACCGAATCCGGCTTTGGTGAACTGGTAACTCTCGCCCTGCAAACACTGTCGGCAGATGATCAGCCGTTTTTTCTGATTGTGCATGATACGTTGCTCGCTAAAGCGCTGAACGCCAAAGATACCCCGGCGGCGTTGGAACAGTTCAAGGAATTAGACGGCATTTTAGGTGACATTGCCGGCACGCGCGAAGGTTTGGAGAAGCCGGAAGATTTCGCCATTGCCGTGTTAACCACAGGAGGCGCTCTTTCGCCGAAGTTCACCACGGAACTGCCCAACGAGCGTGCTGAGGCGCTATATATCGTTTCTGCGCTGCCGATGTCCTATGCCAAAGCCGGCACGACATTAAAGGGCGCCGATGAAGCGAAGTTGAAGGATTTCGCAGCGAACACTTACAAAGGCTGGATGCTCAAGGACGAAGTGCGCGGTGAGATTGTGGCTGGTAAAACCATGCCGGAATCGGCTATTCGCGCTTCCTATGAGCCAGCTTTGAGAATTGCCTTTGAGCCGGCTCAAACCGGTGCTATGGTGTGGGCCTCGAATTTGAATTTAGGCGCGGACGTGGCTCAATCACTGCAAACTATCGCTGCAACAAAGCCCGCAAAATAAGTCGCACTCTCCATGTGAAAAGGCCGGTGCTTTCTGCTAACGGGATAGTAGAAAGCACCGGCCTTTTTATGTTGGGAGTTACACAGTTGGAGATGTGTAACTCCTATATGTTTGAAGAGAAATTTATAACCCTTTAAAGTTAATTTAAGATTCTCTTAATCTTCGCTTTCAACACTGAGAAGGAATATCAGGAGGCAGAATGTATAAACAGTTGTGGAAATTAGGCATAGCCGGTGTTTTAGCAGCAGGTTTAGTGGGCTGCGGTTCGCAAGGTGGCGAAGGCGGCGAAGGCAGCGGAAAATTGGCTGGCACCATCAAAGGCGATGGGTCTTCGACGGTGTATCCGATTACCGAAGCTGTGGCCGAAGAGTTCGGCAAGGCGCATCCCGACCTGAAGATTACAGTTGGTGTTTCGGGCACTGGTGGCGGCTTTAAAAAGTTCATCGCCGGCGATACGGTTTTGCAAAATGCTTCGCGCCCGATTAAAGATAAAGAATCCAAATCGGCTCAGGAAAAAGGCATTGAATATATTGAATTGCCCGTTGCCTACGATGCCTTAACCGTTGTGGTCAATCCCAAAAATACTTGGGCCACTGATTTAACGGTTGCGGAATTAAAGAAAATTTGGGAGCCGGGCAGCAAAGTCAAAAACTGGTCGCAGGTGCGCGCGGGTTTCCCAAACAAGCCATTGAAACTTTACGGCCCCGGCACTGATAGCGGCACTTTTGATTACTTCACCGAAGCCATTAACGGCGAGGAAGATAAGTGCCGCACCGACTTTGTTTCCAGTGAAGACGACAACGTTCTGGTGCAGGGTGTGCAGCGTGAAGAAGGCGCTTTGGGTTACTTCGGTCTGGCGTATTACGAAGAAAACAAAGGCAAACTCAAAGCTGTGAAAGTCAACGGCGTTGAACCTTCCGCCGAAACGGTTAACGATGGCAAATATAAACCCTTAGCGCGCCCCTTGTTTATTTATATTGAAAAGAAAGCAGCAGCACGCCCCGAAGTCAATGCCTTTGTGAAATTCTATCTGACTGAGGGTCGCGCTCTGGTCAAAGAAACCGGCTACGTGCCGATGCCGGATGAGTTGTATGAAGCAGCGCTAAAGCGCTTTGAAGAAGGCAAAACCGGCACTATGTATGAAGCCAAAGACGCCAAGAAAAAACCGCTCAAAGACTTGATGGGTTCTTGATAGGTGCCCTGTAAATCGTGACGAAAAGCGAAATTAAAAGCGAGGTCGAACTTATGGCGGCAGAAGGCATTTCAATGGCGGGTAGCATGGGCGCGGCAAATGAAGGCGCCGTAGCCAAAGCCGGCGGCCCACCCCAATTAGCGGGCAAGTTTCGCTTAAACGAACTGATTCTCAAATGGATTTTCGGAGCTTGCGCGGCGGTTTCGGTTTTTACCACCTTTGGCATCATTTATGTGTTAATTGCCGATAGCATTCCGTTTTTTCAACACGCGGGCGTTTCGTTTACTGATTTCATGTTTGGTAAGACGTGGTCGCCTTTGGTAGCTGATGAGAACGGCAAGTTTTATTACGGCGTGTTGCCACTTATCTCCGGCACCTTTTTAGTGGCGGCAGGAGCGGCAGTTTTTGCCCTGCCTATGGGTTTGTTATCGGCGATTTACCTGTCCGAATATGCTTCGCCCAGAGCGCGCAATATTTTAAAGCCAATTCTCGAAATTTTAGCCGGTGTGCCGACAGTTGTTTATGGCTTTTTCGCGTTGATTTTTATCACGCCTCTGTTACAAAAGTTGGAGCCGGTTTTACAGCAACTTCTTCGCAATCCACAGTTCACGATTGAACCATTAAACGCTTTAGGCGCGGCCATCGCAATGGCAATTATGGTTTTGCCCCTGGTTTCTTCGCTTTGTGAAGATTCGCTGCGCATGGTGCCGCAGGGCTTGCGCGAAGGGGCTTATGCCTTGGGCGCCACCAAGATGGAAGTTTCGCTGCAAGTCGTCATGCCGGCGGCGATTTCGGGCATCGCGGCGAGCTTTATTCTGGCGATTTCC
>DASWNL010000549.1:0-5188 GCA_036399215.1 Abditibacteriaceae bacterium | reverse complement strand
AAAAGTATTTGTCAGTGGCTGAATAATAACTTCGGAAATCAGAATTTAACAATTGCGTAACCCTTGCGTGATGCCATAGCAGTAACCTCAATGACAATTGCCCGGCGCTTAGCCAATTGTCATCATGAACAGCTTATCCTCCACCCCAAAAGTCCCATCTCCATTCTGCGGTGATTTAAATCAGGTAGCGCCTGATGAGTTGGTGGCCAGGTCGCAAAATGGTGATGATGCGGCATTGGAAGCACTGTTCCATCGCTTTCGCCCTTTGCTGCGCGCCCGTATGCAGCGTTTATGGACAGCGTTGCGCGAAGAGTTGACTTCCCTGGAATGGGCTGATGTCGAGGCGCAGGTTAATTACATTTTTTTTCATCGCGCGCAGCATTTTGAAGCGCAACAGGGCGTTTATTTCACGCACTATATCGAACGCATGGTGTCTCTTGACTGCGCGGCCTGGCTGCGCGAACAAAAGCGAGGAGGCGCCGTGCCGTTCTCCCAGTTGGGCACCACAGCAGGCGACCCCGAATCATGGTTGGAAGGCGAGAGCGGCCTGACTCATGAAGTGGACAGTGTGCTCAGCCTGCGCGCTGCACTGGACGACTTACCAAAGGCTCAACGCGAAGCGGTCTGGCAGGTTTGCGTGCTGGGCTTGACCGAAGATCAAGCCGCAGAACGTCTGCATGTTTCTCGATCTGCCGTGCGAAACCGCTTAGAAGACGGCCTATCTGCCATTCGCCAATGCTTCGACAATCACCAAACCATCAACGCCAAAACCCGCACAGGGCGCCAATCAACGAAAGCAACGAAATCGGCGAAGTTGGCCCTCTTGGACTTTTGGGAGGAAAGACTTTTTATGGCTAAAGACGAAAAACGGCCTGACTTAATCGGAGTGGGCGCGGGCCGCCCCATATTACTGCAAGGAATTTTTCCTTTCGAGCCAACCGGCCTCGAAAAATCACAACTTCTCTCGCCGAAACTGCGCTATGTGGTGCCCGCCGGCCACATCGCCGGTATTCGCTTCGTGCGCATCGGCGTTATATGCGATCAGATGGTATGCCTATCAACCGTTGTAAACGGTCTGACGCATCGCCTGGTGCCCGTTGCTGCCAATGAAGCTGTTCATGTTCCTTTTGCCATCGTGGAGCCAATTGTCGCCGGTTCGGAAATTGAAATTCATATCGCCAGCAACGCAGCAGGAACAGCCATTATTGATGTCGGTTGTTTGCAGATGCCGGCCTGAATTCCCCATTGTAACACGGCTGTAACCTAAAAATTACCCAACATTAACTTGCAGCCTGGTGACAGGCGAAGCGCCAAGGCTCACTTTGTGACGTAGATAATGGAATCTCAAGAATTTTCACCAGAACAAAAACAGTATTTGCAGGGCTTTTTATCCGGCAGTAATCTCGCGCGCGTTTCGAGAGGCTTGCCGGAATTGTCAAGCTTTTTCACTGGCGAGGGCGCCGGTAGTTATCTTAATGGCTCTTCCAACGGACACTCCAACGGCCACGCAAATGGTCAAGCCAGTGATGAGGTTACAGGCGGGCCTCCAACACCTGATAAGCTCGGCTGGCAAGCGCAGAATCAGGCGCTGGCTGATGGCAAAAAGCTCACTGAGCAAGAAGAAGCGAAACGCAAAGTTCATCCTTTGGATCAATGGGATGACATTGCCCAACACGCGGCGGAATCCCGTTTTCCCAAGGGTCTTGATGTGCTGTCGTTTAAATATCACGGCCTGTTTTTCGTGGCGCCCACGCAAAACTCTTACATGACGCGTCTGCGTTTTCCCAACGGTGTGATTAGCTCAGCACAAATGCGCGCGGTCGCTGATATTGCCGAAAACCAGGGCGGCAATTACGCGCACGTCACAACGCGTTCAAATCTGCAAATTCGCGAAATCAAAGCCGAAGACGCCCTGCTTGTTTTAGAGCAGTTGCACGAATCGGGCATCGTCAACAAAGGCGCTGGAGCCGATAACATTCGCAACATTACCGGCAGCGTGACAGCCGGAATTGATCCGCAGGAGCTGATTGACACGCGCCCCCTGACGCGGGCGATGAATCATTACATTCTCAACCATCGCGAAATGTATGGCTTGCCACGCAAGTTCAACATCGCTTTCGATGGTGGAGGCACGGTTCATACCCTCGAAGACACCAATGACATCGGTTTTCAGGCTGTTCGTGTCGGGCCGGGCCAAAACGTGCCGGAAGGCATCTACTTTCGCGTCATGCTCGGCGGAATCACGGGCCATCAAGATTTTGCGCGTGATACTGGCCTGATGGTCACACCTGACCAATGCGTGTCCCTTGCCGCTGCCATTGTGCGCATGTTTATCGACGAAGGCGACCGCACCGACCGCAAAAAAGCGCGCTTAAAATATGTCATTGACCGCCTGGGCTTAGATGGCGTGATGAATCTCGTGAAAAAATATTTGAGTTTCGAGCCTGTTGCGTTTCCCCTTGAGAAATGTGAGCCACGCCCACCAGCAATTCGCAACGCGCATGTTGGTCTGCATCCACAAAAACAGGACGGCAAATATTACATCGGCGTGGTCTTGCCGGTCGGCAGATTAACGCCCCAACAAATGCGCGGATTAGCCGATTTAAGTGATCAATACGGCAGCCGCGAAATGCGCCTCACCGTCTGGCAAAATCTGTTAATTCCCAACATAGATGAGGCCGATCTCGAAACTGTGAAAAGTGAATTGGAAGCTATGGGCCTGCATTGGGACGCCAATAATCTTCGTGCCGGATTAATCGCTTGCACCGGCAGTTTTGGCTGTAAGTTTGGCCTTGCCGATACCAAAGCCACTGCAATGAGAATCGCAGAGTATGTAGAAACCAAACTTCAGCTTGACCAACCAATCAACATTCATCTAACAGGTTGCCCGCACTCGTGTGCGCAGCATTACATCGGCGATATTGGCCTCTTAGGTGTCAAGGTTGAAGTGGACGATGATATGGTAGATGGCTTCTCGATTTTCGTCGGTGGTGGCTATGGAGAAGATGCCGGTATCGGGCGCGAGATATTTCCCAATATCCTTGTTGAAGAAGTCCCTTTCAAAATCGAAGCGATGCTAAGAACCTACCAGGAAAATCGCGATGGCACGGAAGCCTTTGTTCACTGGGCGCGGCGCCACGACACTAACCATTTGAAAGAAATGTTTGAGAGCCACTTGGCCCTTGTTTAGATGACATATGTCCATTCCCGTTCTTCCGCCCAGCGCTCCATTTACAACCGAACAACGCGCCTATCTTAACGGCTTTTTCGCCGGTATTTTTGGCCTGGACGGCACAATGGAGCCGGCCAATAACCATTCCAATGGATTGCACAACAATGGTCAACCATCGGCACTTAGCAACAGCACAGCATCTTCCGTTAAACCTGCCGAAACCGACTCGGAAGAAACACCCTGGCACGATCCAAACTTGGCTATCGACGAGCGCATGGCCCTGTCCGAAGGCAAATCTTTGCCGTTGAAGATGATGGCTGCAATGGCGCAACTCGACTGCGGCCAATGTGGTTATGTTTGTAAAACCTATGCGGCGGCTATCGCGGATGGAAGCGAAAAAAGTCTCAAGAAATGTGTGCCGGGCGGCAAAGAAACTTCAACAAAATTGAAAGAGCTAATGGCCCCTTAAAACGCTGATTTCCATGTCTTCCATTCTGCCTGAAAACTCGCCTTTCACACCTCAGCAACGCGTCTGGTTGGATGGCTTTTTGTCGTCCTCGCTTGGTCTTGCCAACGGCGCTATGCCAAATGGCGTTCAAACCAATAATAACAGCGCGCCTCTACTCCAGAACGGCAACGGTGCACTGCAAAAAAACGACCCGCCAGTTGCAAAAGCGCCTGAAAAACCGGTGCCGCTTTATGACCGCGATAATCCATTTCCGGCTCGCGTTTTGGAAGTGCGTTCACTTAACGGCACCGGGTCAGCAAAAGACACCCGCCTTATCTCCATTGACTTAACCGGCAGCGGGCTAACCTACGAAGCCGGTGATGCCTTAGGCGTTTATCCCGAAAATAATCACGACCTTGTTGAAGAGATTTTGGCGACGCTGGGTGCTACCGGTTTTGAGCCGGTTGTCACACCTGAAAGCCGCATTGTCCCGGCGCGCATTGCGTTGCAGATGGGTTACGATATTTCGCGGCCCAGCGATGATCTCTTGCTTTTACTTTCTGAAACCGCTCATGACGAAAGCGAAGCGGCACGCCTAAAGGAATTAGTCGAAGATGACAAGGACAACTGGCTCGACCATCGCGATGTTTTTGATGTATTGCAGGCCTTTCCTTCTTGCAACGCGTCGCTTGCCGAAATTGTCGCTTCACTTTCTCCTTTGCAGCCGCGCTTGTATTCGATTGCGTCCTCCCAAAAAGAGAACCCGACGCAAGTGCATTTAACCGTTGGCATTGTGCGCTGGCACGCCAATGAGAGGCAACGTCATGGCGTGGCTTCAACCTTCCTTGCAGATCGCACTCTGCTTTCACCGGGCACACAGGTTAGCGTTTTCGTGCATCCTTCGCCTGGCTTTCGCTTGCCCGAAAACGGCGATACGCCGATTATCATGGTTGGCCCCGGAACCGGCATTGCGCCCTTTCGCGCCTTTATGCAGGAACGGCGCGCGACACAGGCCAAAGGGCCAAGTTGGCTTTTTTTCGGTGACCAAAAAGCCTCCTGCGATTACCTCTATGAAGACGAACTTGCCCGGCATTTAAGTGACGGCTCTTTATCACGATTGGACCTGGCCTTCTCACGCGATCAAGACGAAAAAATCTATGTTCAAACGAGGATGTTGCAACAAGGCAAAGACATCTGGCAATGGCTCGAAGAAGGCGCGCATTTTTATATCTGCGGCGATGCCAAGCGCATGGCCAAAGATGTAGATGCGGCCCTGCACCAAATCGCCCGCGAACACGGAAACCTCGACGAAGCCGGCGCTAAAAACTACATTCAAAGCCTTGTAAAAAGCCGCCGTTATCAGAGGGATGTGTATTAGAAGAAGGCTCTTAGAGAGAATCACGCGCAATAATTACTGCGCGTGATTTTTGTTTCTCTTAAAAGTTGATTTCATTTCACATACCAGTTCACATAAACGAAACAAAAACTTCATTTAAAATTGATTTTTTCTTGCCTGACAGCGAAACATTGGGCGCTCATTCTATATAGTGGTTAGGCCAAAACCGCTG
>DASWNL010000548.1:0-3209 GCA_036399215.1 Abditibacteriaceae bacterium | reverse complement strand
CGTTGTGGCAGCGATAGCTTCCAACCCGCCTTCTTCAAGAGCCTGTTCGATGAGGCTTCGCACTTCCTGAGGCAGTGAAGCGTTATGCCAGGCCACGCCTCGTCGCAACGCGTCGGCCAAAGGCCATAAAATGCGATGGCGCTTTTCGATGATGTCAATCGCTTGTGCTAAAGCGCCGTATGGCTCGCGTGGCGAAAAAAAGTGTGCCAGGGCCTGTGCCATGTGTCGCGTGCCACGCCGCGTGGCGCAAACGCATAAAACCGCGCCGCCTAAAGATTCATTCAAATGCCTGGCCAAGAAAGCGGCGTTGGCATGCAGCAGGGGCGTTTGCCGCTCGACGGCAGGCCAGTGATCGGATGGTGTAATGTGAGCATTCGGCCAGGACATCGGCAAAGCATAAGCATCGTGCGCCAGTGCTTCGTCTTTCCAGGTTAGCCTGCCGTCACCTGTCCATAAGGCAATCCGTTGTGCGGTAGGCCGCCAATCATGGGCAAAAACGCGTGCTTCTATCCATTTGCACAGTGAGGAACTCTGGCCTAAAGCCGCCGACAGCAAGACTAAACGCAACGAATGCCCGCTGCTTTGCTGCAAACGCAGGCGTGTTAGCAAACCTTCCAGCCGTGCGCCACGCGCATCGCCACCGATAAGATGAGCCTCATCGCAAATCACTATTTTCAAATGCTTCAACAGATGTGGTTGCGCCCGCAAAAGGCCATCGAGTTTTTCAGGAGTAGCCACCAAAATCTCAGTGCGTTGGTGGGGCTGGAAGTCAGGTAATTCGCCGCCCGCTAAAGCGCGGCACACACGAACCGTTGGCGGCAGATGCTTTTCCAATCGCCGCGCTACCTGGCGGCCCAAAGCTACATAAGGTGCTAAGAAAACGCCTAAGCCTGGTTTAGTGTCCAGGGAGTGCATCAAGCATAATTCGCCAAGCAGAGTTTTGCCGGTTCCAGGCGGCAGCGAAACAATCGCGTTGCCATCTTGCAAAAGCCCTTCTTGCAAAAGCCCTTCTTGCAACACTCGCCATTGCGGCGGCATGAGCAGGGGAACATGACTCGCAAGACGCCTGATGTAAGCATCACTCAAAGAGGTCTTATCTCTTAAAACATGCGCCGTTGATAAAGTAAAAATTTGTTGGAGGCAAATCGCACCCAGCCCACTCAAATCGTCTTTGCCCTCAATCCTCCGCTGCTGAAAGGCGGATTGAGCCACTTCCAAATCCTGACCGCTTTTTAGAAAGCATCGCAGGCTTTCAAAGAAAGGAGTGGCTGATTCGTCATGGGCGTTATGCCTTTCGATTTCTTCCAATAAGGCGGGCGCGGCGACTGCCATTAACACGGCTTGCGAAGTTGATGTCGGGCGTAGCGTAGGAAAGGCACGCTTTAACACGGCGCTTGCCGAAGGGAAATTGCCTAAAGCGGCATATGATAGCGCCGCACAAAGCGCAGTTCGCTTTTGTTGGGCGCGGTCACTTTTATCGCGCGCCGGCATCCACTGCGAAGCCGCATCCAATGTGCGTGCCGCTGAGGTAAATGGTTGTGCCGTGGCTGAATCAAATAATTCTTCCAGGCGCTCTTGAGGCCACGAATATAACTGATGAAGAAGCTCTTGCGCTTGTTCACTTAGTTCTTCCCAGGACGTTTCGATGCGGATACCATGGGCTTTGGCAGAAGCAATTTTCTCTAATTGTTGAGGGTTAACCTCGGACAATAAGGGGCTTATTTCACTCATATTTTTGAAATCAAAAAAAATAAACGTTTGTCGCATTACAAAGTGCCGCTTTTTATGCGTAAAACAGGCAAAAATACCGGGGAAATTGTGGGAAAATCAGGCTATTTAGAGGCACCTGTAAGCCGCTGGTTCGTTCTAATACAGGCTAATTTTGAAGGACGAAAAGAGGAGTGAAAATGCGAATTCAAGCAGGCGTTTTAGTGCCTTTGGGTTATGGAAAATATGTGCGGAGCGACCGCGTAACAACGGTGTCTCCGATTGACGAAGATCGCGGGCCGGGTCGCCGGACTTTTGTCTATGTCGAAGGGCAGGAGAATCCGCTGATCGCCTCTCGCGCTGAGGACACCATCGTGCGTGATCTGCTTAATGAGCCGCGCGAAGTGACACGTGTGCGCCAGCAGCAGGAAGTTCTGCGCGATTTATTGGATGATCTTTCAACGGTCAACGATACCTTGCGCCAGATTGTGCGCGATCAATCGAAACTTGACCTGAGGGTTATCGAACGTCGTATCAAGGATGCCATTGAAGATAATGCCGAGTAACAGCGGTAAGGCACAAACAAAAGCGGGAGAGCAATTGCTCTCCCGCTTTTGTTTGTGCATGTCATTTTGCTTCGGTGTCTGGTAACCGTGCTTTGATGCGTTCCAACAGGGCGAGCACCTGGGCATCTTCCGATTCGACTCGCCGCACTTTGGTTTTTAGTTGTTGCAAAAACGCGTTTTCAAAAGAAAACTTTTGCGCGCAGTGATTGCACAGGCGCAGGTGTTTCTCGACCAGTTGGATTTCCTCTTCAGAAAGCTCGCGATCTAAAAAATCATCCAATTGTAATAAAGCTTCCCGGCAGGTAATCAGTGAAAACAGCATGGTAATTCCAGTTTCGTTCTTACTGTCAACAGTTCAGTTGTCAAAAAGGTTCCCGCAGCGAGAATTTCCTCTAATCGCGGGCAATACCTCGTTCACGAGCTAATTCCCACAGCGTTTTTTGCAAGAGCTTGCGTCCTCGGTGCAATCGCGAACGAACCGTGCCAATCGGCACATCCAAAAGCTCGGCAATCGCTTCATAAGAGAAATCTTCCATAAAATACAGCACCGCCACAGCGCGAAATTCGTCGGGCAGGTCGGTCAGCGCGGCGCTGATGGCGGCGCTGTCCAACTTACTCATCAGCAAAGCCGCCGGGTCATTGCCTTTGCCTTGCTGAGAGCTATGCCACCCGGCGCGGCGCGTTTGGTCGTAAAGATAAAGTTCAGTGGCTTCGTCTAACTCAACCGTTTGCGGCGCGCTTTTGGCGCTGCGTTGGCGGTTCAGGAAGCGGTTGAAGAGGATTTTTAAAAACCACGCTTTAAAGTTGGTGCCGATGGTGAAACTATCAAACATGGAAAAGGCTTGAATGGCCGTTTCCTGCACCAAATCTTCGGCATCGTCGCGGTTTCCACTCAGGCGCGTGGCCATACCCAGGGCCAGACCCAGAATGGGTGTT
>DASWNL010000547.1:0-6544 GCA_036399215.1 Abditibacteriaceae bacterium | reverse complement strand
GGTCATTTGCGTTCTATTAAAAGGTGTTTATGGAACAGCGCATTGTAGGAATTGAAACCGAGTTTGGCTGCATGGTGCAGAGCGACCGCTTTGGCGGGCGTGGCTCCAGCGAGCGTATGGTGGAAGCGGTGAAAGATCATGCTTTCTTGCGGAGGCGTTTAGGTCTTCTGGATATGCACGCGCGTGATTATGCCTTTGAACCGGCGCGTAGTGGGGGCTTCCTTTTAAATGGCGGGCGGCTTTATGTGGATGCGGTTGGTTCGCACGAAGAATACGCCACGCCGGAATGCGTGACGTGGAGTGATGCCGTTGCTTATGACCGCGCCGGGCGAGTGATTCTGCAATCGCTTCTCGATGAACTGGAATTATCCGAAGATGTGACCTTTTACGCCAATGCGATAGACCACTTTGGCGGGCACACCTTTGGTTGCCATGAAAACTATTTGGTGGATATTTCAGCCAGCGCTTTTCGGGGCAGCTTAGCTTTGCTGATGCCCTTTTTAGTGACGCGGCAAATCTTTGCCGGCGTGGGCAGGGTTGGTGGCCACAAACTTAACCGCACCGATTTTCGGCGCAATGTGATGAACATCGGCGAGCACGATGTGGACACGATGTGGGTCGCCGATTTTTATGCGGTTGAGATTGACCCGACGGTGAATTTTCAACTGTCGCAGCGCGCCGATCATATCGTCAATGTAGTGTCTTCGCGAGTGCGTTTTAACCGCGCCATTATCAATCCCAAGCGTGATTCGTTTTACGATTATTCGGATTTACATCGCCTGCACGTTTTGTTTGGCGAGCCGAACATGAACGAATATGCCATGTGGCTCAAAGTTGCTACAACGTGTATTGTCCTCGATTTGATGGACTTAAAAGTGCTGCCCGGCGATGTGCGATTGGATGATGTCTTAGGCGCTTTGAAAAGCGTGTCGCGCGATAACACCTATCGCTGGCAGATCAAGCGCACCAATGGCAAGAGCATCGGCGCCGTTGACTTGCAGCGTATTTATCTGCAAGCCGCTAAAGAACATTTAACCGGCAAAGATGAGCAAACCGACTTAGCTTTGCGCGAATGGGAAGATGTTTTGGATACGCTCGAACGCGACCCGATGGAACTGGCTGACCGCCTCGACTGGGTGGCGAAAAAGCAGATGCTGATGGAGTTCATGGAGGCCGAAAACATCAAGTGGGGCGATGACGTTTTGCATTCATTGGACTTGGAATATCACAACATCAACCCGCGCAAAAGTTTGTATTACGGATTAGAAGAGATTGGCGCGGCGCGGCGCATTTGCACGGATGAACAAATCGAAAGCTGCACTTTAAACCCGCCGCAAAACACCCGTGCCAAGGGGCGAGCCGATGTTATCGCGCAATTGGTGAAAAGGCGCTGGAATCGTTACCTGATTGACTGGGACTGGGTGCGTGTGGATAAAGACCGCCATCTGGAATTGCGCAATCCGTTTCATACCTACGAAGCCGAAGCCGCCGCCTTTACTGAAGGATTGGAATAGTTTTTAGTCTGCATCAAGCGCGCGAAAACAATTGTTTTCGCGCGCTTTTGCTTTTGATAAAACAAGTGTATTCATGGACATTCAGACTTCCTCGGCTGCTTTACAAGCGGCTATTGCCGGCGCCTCACGCGGTTTAGTCGAACGAGGCGCTTTAGTTGAAACAATCGCCCTTGCAGCCGTAGCGGGCGAGCATTTATTGGTCATCGGGCCACCGGGCACGGCCAAAAGCGAAGCGGTGCGGCGCGTGGCTAAGGCAACGGGCGGGCGCTACTTTGAATACCTGCTCGGCCGCTTTACTGAACCCAGCGAAATCTTTGGCCCGGTAGACTTGCGCAAACTGCGCGAAGGACTTGTCGAAACCGAAACTAAGGATATGCTGCCCGAAGCCGAAATTGCCTTCCTGGATGAAATTTTTCTCGGCTCAACTGCCATTCTTAATACGCTTCTCGGTTTACTCAACGAGCGCGTTTTTCGACGCGGCCATACCCTGCTGCATTGCCCCTTGCGCTTGTGCGTGGGCGCGTCTAACGCCTTGCCCGATGAGCCTTCCTTAGCCGCCTTTGCTGATCGCTTTTTAGTGCGCGTTTTCATTGATCCGATTCCCGACCCGCGCCTGGAAGAGTTGCTCGAAGGCGGTTGGAGTTTGAATAGTGAGAACAACGCAATCGCCGCGTCGTTACAAGATATAGATGTGCTTTCGCAAGCTGCCAGACAGGCTGACCTATCACCCATTCGCCCCTTACTGGCACAGGCGATTCGCCAGTTGCGCAGCGCGGGCGTGCATCTCACCGACCGGCGCGCTGTAAAAGTGCAGCGACTTGTTGCCGCAGCGGCAGTTTTGGATGGTAGGCTTGTTCCATCTCCCGCCGATTTGTGGCCGCTGGTTTTGGCGGTGCCCGAACGCGAAGAGCAAGAAGCGGCGCGCGAGACTTTGCGCGCTTTGCTGGGCGAAACGATTAACAAAGCCTTGCCCGCCGCCGCCGAAGAAGCCTCACAAGGCCCATTGGCTCGTGCCACGCGGCTTATTCATGCGGGTCGCGAACTCCTGGCGCAGCCAGAGGAAAACCGGCAGGAGAATCGGCAGGCGTGGCAACTGAAACTTGAAGGCATCGCGCGCGAAATAGACGCCGCATTCGCGCCGGAACAGTTACCCGAAGAGTTAGCGACTGTGCGCCACGAAATTGTGACGGCATTAAGTTAAATAGCGTAGCTGCGAATAAAGTTGATGCTTTCCCAACTTCAAATTAGCTGGCAAACCCGCTCCCTGCCTTTAACCGCTTGCGCTGTAGCAGCGCGAGGGGAGGCGGCGCGTGAATTAGCGCGCCGCACCTTAGTGCGCGATGATGAGGAATTGGCAAAGCTCAATGGCGTTGCAGGGGAAGGGATTTTAATTCTCTTTGGTGAAGCCAACATTTTACCCTGGGCCGATGGCGCGCAGTATCTGGGACGTGATGAACAGGCTCCCTCACTGTTGCTGCCTACGACCATCGTGCCGGACATGCCCTTAGCGCTTTGTGAACGCGCTTTGCGAGTGCGTTTTGCCCAGTTACCATTGCCGCTGGCCGTGCTGAGACAATGGAATTTGGTCTTGCCGTGTGGCACAGCACAAAGTGTGGCGCGCCACAAGTTGGAAAATTTTTTAGAGACTTTTGAAACGTGATGAAGCTGTTGCCACTTCCGCCGCCCTTAGCGCCGTGGGCCGCGCTGCTCGAAATTTTCCCAACCGATTTGGCGCGGGCGTTAGGGCCATTAGTGCAGCGCCTGGATGTAGCTATTGGCCCCTTACGGGCGCGCCATCGCATTGGCCAGGGTGAGCCAGATGGCTACGATGGCTTATCGCGGCGCGGTTTGTATGAGCGATTGCTTATTTCCGAGTGGCTGCTTGCCGAAGAGTTGCCCGATGAGTTCGCGCGCCGTGCCGCGACTGGCGAACATGCTTTTTTGAAACTGGCACGGCGCGAACCTTGCGAAGCGCGCTCCTGCGTGGCGCTTTTTGACGCCGGGCCAGGTCAACTGGGCGCGCCGCGCTTAGCGCATTTAGCGGCGCTGCTTGTCTTAGCACGCCGCGCACAGCAGGCCGGCGCGCGTTTTGAATGGGGGATTTTACAGGAGCAACCCGGCGTTCTCTTCGATAAAATCACACCCACTACAATTGAGCGTTGGTTGCAGGCGCGCACCGTGCAAAGCCTTGATGAAACGATGCTTGAAGGTTGGCATGAATGCTTGAAAATAACTGAACCGCACGATGATTTTTGGCTGATTGGCGGACGCGATTTAGAAGGCTTGGAAGCCACGCGTGGCGCTTCGCTTTTGCTGGTGGATGACCCCTTAGAAATTGATGCGCGCATCCTTCAACTGCAACTAAAGATGACGCACCGCACTGTTCAGCAAATTACTCTGGAACTGCCCGAAGAAGCCGCCTGCGCCCGCCTGTTGCGCGACCCGTTTGGCGCCATCAGCATGAACGAGCGCGAGTGGCGCCAGGTGTCGAAGGCTTGTGCGGCGCAATCGAATTTAATCTTTGCCGATGCCACGCGCCTTTTAGCGCGTAGCCGCGAAGGCTTAGTTGTGTATCATATTCCCAAATCGCCCAAAGGCGGCATACCGCGCCCTAAACGCTATCAGGCTGATGTGGAAAATTTAGTGGCAGCAGGTCTTTATGGCAAGGCTGTGATGGCCGTTACAAAACACAAGGACGGCTTTTATTTATTATGTCTGAACCAGCAAAAGTCGCCCTTCGATTTCGGGCCGTATCAGCCGTATCATTGGATAACAGACTCGTTGCTCAATAAATCACAGTTGGCGCCGTTGTTTTTTGTGCAGGGCAAGGAAACGGTTCCTGTGTTGTGGCTGCCACAGGCCAAAAATCAATGCCTGCTACGTCTTGACCCCGAAGCCAAAAAGGCTATGTCCATAGCGTTTTTGGTGTCGCGCGCGGCTCAGCTATCAACGCACAATTTGACGTATGCAGTAGAGAGCGAAAAAGAATACAAAATCATCTACTTTTCAGTGCCGGATAAGTTTGCGGAAACGCAAGTCATAAGCGGCGTGCAGAGCATTTATTTTTATGCCGATTCTGCGAGAGGCGCGGGCTTGACCGTAGCCGCCAGAGCAGGCGGGTTGGAACAGCAGAACGCATTGTGGAAGATGCTGTTTGAAGACCAGGAGATGAACTCGATACCGCCTCCCGCGGCGCAGATTGTGGGGCTGTTGCATCTACCCACCTGGCCGACGCCGGGCTTGATTCGTTTAGCCGATGACCGTCGCTCAATTGCCGTCTGGCGCAATGCCGGCAAAGGCTTTACCTGGCACCACGTTTTACGCGCAAGTGAAACCATTGAACAAATTACCGTTTGCCCGACGGCGCCGCGCATCGCTTATGCCACAGAACATGAAGTCGCGGTTTATTGCCTGGAGAAAGAAACGCATTTGCTGCGCGTGCGCTGGGAGGAATCGTGATAAACGAACCCGTCCGGCCCCGCGCCTTAGTGCATCGTGGCACTGTTGAAGCGAGGGCTTTATTCTTTGAGGTGGCACTGATCGGCGAAGACGCAGCGCGGCGGCGCGTGCTGGAAAATTGGTCGCCCGGCGCGCAGGTTTACGAAGTAGCAGAGGGCTACCTTTTGCGCTTAGCTGTAGCGCGTTATGTGATCTGTAATAACGCGCCCGGCTGCCCTTTGACCGAAGAAAAAGGCTTGCTACTTTCGGCGCCTTTGACTGAAGCGGAGCAGCGCGCATTGGAAACCACAGGCGAAGCACTGGTCTTGGTGCGTGGCGGCGCGGTGCAGATTTTTCCCTTGGCAGAATACAAACCAATAGATATAGCAACGTGGATAGATGTCGGTTCTTTTGAAACGGCGTCGCTGCAATCACTGGGCGAAGCGCCCTCTGCTCCACCCCTTTTAGTAACGGAAAGCAGTTTCGATGTGCGTGAAAAATTAGGTGTGGAGATCGCGCCGGAATTAGAAAAGCTGATGGCGCAAATGCAAAGCGCGCCCGAAAAGAAACAGGGGAAAGAACCCGTTTTTTTGCGATGGATGGCTACGTTGGGCGCCTGGTGGCAAAGCCTGACTATGCCGCGCCAAAAAGTGACGACATCCGTTTCATCGTTGCCTCCTTCCAATTCTGCGGATAACGTAATTATAAGAAAGACATCGCTGTGGATCGGGCTTTTCATGATGGCTTTCACGGCGCTGGTTGTTATGGCTTTGGCCTCGTCATCGCTGCCGCCGGTAGATTTTACAACGCTGGTTTTTACAGTTGTTACAGGTTTAATACTGTATGGTCTTTTGTGGTTTCTCTGGCTGTTTTTAGCGGGACTGTTTGCTAAAACAGATGGCTTAACTTCAAGCTCATCTTTGCTCAAAAGATTGCCCTGGATTGTAGGCATCGCGGCTCTTTTGTTGTTTTTCGCTACGGGCTACAGTTTCGATGAACTTAGCGCGCTGCTTTCCAAACTCCTCTGGCTGCTTCTTGTTTTGCTGTCGGTTTTGCTGGGCGGCGTCTTATTAATAGCGGCTTTGGTTTGGGGCGCGCGGCAAATTGAAGCGGCTTTGAAAGCGCATAACGAGGCGACGGCCAAACCAAAAGCGCCAAACACGACGCTTCAGGCCAACGATATGCCTTTGTCATGGACAATCGGCGGCGCGGCTATCGGCCTGATGATAGCTGCCTGGCGCAACAACGATTTTAGAACGGCTATCATCGCTGCGCTTGTGTTGCTTGCGGCGCTCACTTACAGCCTCTTCGATTTTAAAAAGCAGCGGGGTGCTAAGAGCAATAACGCCAAAGGCACGACAACCCAAACTGATAGTCCAACTCCGGCGCGACCCACGACATCGTTGATGCCACCGGAACCAGTGCAAGGCCCGTTTGCCGGCTTACGTAATGCTCTGGCGCGCGCGGCCTGGATGGCTGGATTATGGCGCATTTACGGCCCGATTCAAGCGCGTTATGTGGCGCGCTTGATGGATATGTTTGCGCGCGGCGATTTGGATAATGCCTTGCGCCATGCCATTCCGATGGGCGGC
>DASWNL010000546.1:0-7677 GCA_036399215.1 Abditibacteriaceae bacterium | reverse complement strand
ACATCAACTAACATCGCAGCGGCAAAGCCTTTTTCAATGCGAATTTTGAAAATCGCATACGAAATCAAAAACATCAGGCCCATCAACGCCAAATTCACAAACAGCGTCCAGCACAGGCCCAAAAACTTGCCGATGAGGAACTCCTGGCGCGTGACGGGCTTGGAGAGAATCGTGAAAATCGTGCGGCGCTCAATTTCAGGCGGCACAAGGGCCACACCTAAAAAGATCGCCATCAAAATCGTGAGGATGTTGATGAAACCCAGGCCAAAGTCGCGCAGGAATTTTTGCTCTTCGCCCGGCTGCATCCAGGTGAAAAACGACGAGAGCGCCACGATGACTAAGCCAAACGCCAGAAGTGCGGTCATCCATTTGCGGCGTAAGGCTTCTTGAAAGGTTGTCAGCGCGATAACGCCCGCTGTTGGTGTAGTCAGCCATATCAAACCGGCCAAAACTACAAAACCAAAGCCATCCCACAGCGTAGGCCTGTTGACTTCGACTTCACCCGCCGGGCTTTTCCAACCGATGGTGTAGTAATAAATAGCTAAGGCCACGACCAAAAGGGTTAAAACTATTTGGCCCACGCGCCATTTCATGGGAATTTCAATGCGGTCTTCCCCCGGCGCGCTCACAAGTTGCGGATTAAATGTTCCTGATGAAGCACTCATCTCTTATCTCCATTAACAATCGTCAATTCCAAATTCTTATCGTCCGTCACTTTTCACGCTGCGCACGAAAACATCTTCGAGCGTTTCGCTATAACCTTTTACGTCTATCGTGCGCGCATTGGCATCGCGCACAAATGAAAGCACTTCGTCCAATTGATCAGAACTGGTAGTGTGGAAGACCACAATGCCATCATCCTGCGCGTCAAATTGATAATTCTTGGCGCGGGCTTGTTCTTTGGCCTCTTTGCTCACATTACCGGCGTAAACTTCAAAGCGCTGGCTGGGGCCAACCAATTCCGGCACCGTTCCGAATTTGACCAGTTGACCTTCGGAAATAATGGCTACACGGTCGCAAATGGCCTGCACATCGGCCAAAAGGTGCGAGCAAAGCAAAACCGTTTTGCCACTATCACGCACCGCTAAAATGGCGTCTTTCATTTGCCGGGCGCCAATCGGGTCAAGACCTGTTGTCGGCTCATCCAAAAATAACAATTCCGGGTCATTCAAAAGCGCCTGCGCCAGGCCAACGCGCTGCATCATGCCCTTGGAATAAGTGCGAATCGGTCGCTTGCGGTCGGCGGGGTTGAGGTTGACCTGATCCAGCATCTTCTCGGCGCGGCGGGCACGGTCTTCAGCGCTAAAACCGAACAAGCGCCCATAAAAATCCAGCACTTCGTAAGAGTTCAGGTAATCGTAGAAATAAGGCCCATCCGGCAAAAATCCGATACGCTTTTTAACCGCGACATCGTTGGGACCGCGCCCGAAAACGCTAATGTCGCCTTCGGTGGGCTTGATTAAACCGAGCAACAATTTCAGCGTAGTGGTTTTGCCCGAACCGTTGGGACCGACCAGACCAAAAATTTCGCCGCGCTTTACGTCTATGGTCAAACTGTGCAAAGCGGTTTTGCCTTCGCGCGAAAACGGCGCGCGATAAACCTTTTTCAAATTATTAGTTTGAATAATCACTTCGCCCGGTTGTCCGTTCAGTGACGTAGCGGCAGGTGCAGCTTGAGAAGTGCCGGATTCGTTTGTCTTTTTGTCTTTGTTGTCAACAAAAGCAGTTTCGGCTTGAGTAACGTCTTGAGTGGCTTCCGCTAAGGGCATGGCCTGTCTCCTATTTGAGAATAAAGAATCAACAATGTTTGGGATTCGCTTTCCAAATGTGCCCATTTTTAAGCGATTTTAAACAAAACCACTCTATTTTCGGCACCTGGAAAACAATCGTAGTATACGCGCCCAATGTTAAACCGTTCCTAAGGTGGACGATGTTGAAGCTATCCAAACTTACAAGGTGGCTTACCACGACTGCGTTTTGCGCTGGCGCACAACGACACTTTGCAACAGGCCCACGCACGCCGCAAAAGCCAGATAACTGGAGCCTCCGTAAGAAAAGAAGGGCAGCGGCACGCCGGTAATGGGCATGACACGCATTGTCATGCCCAGATTGATGATGGCATGAAAGGCAATCAACGCCGTGAAGCCGCCCGCAATGAGCGCGCCAAAATAATTATCTGTAGCCGTTGCAATCCAGGTCGTGCGAAAGAGTAAGGCCAAATATAAGGCTATAAGCAAAGCGGCACCGGCAAAACCCAGTTCCTCGGCTACGACAGTGAAAATAAAATCGGTATTATTTTCCGGCACCCAACCGCCACGCTTTTGCATCCCCTGGCCCCAGCCCTGGCCGGTAATCTGTCCGGCGCCAATAGCAATCTGGCTTTGCGTGATTTGGTAGGCCGCGCTGCGTGCCGAACGCGTCGATGGGTTGGGATCAAGGAAAACGGCCAATCGCTCTTTTTGATGCGGCTTGAGCGTAATGGCTTTGAGAATCATAGCTGGAAGCGACGGTTTGCTGGAAGAGACACTTTTGGGCGGTATCCACTCGCCCGCTTTCCACGCGAAAGTGAAAAGTAATAGACCGCAGCCTACAACCAACCCCAGATGGCGCAAGCGTGCGCCACTGAAAAAGAGCATCCCGAACCAGATGGCGAGAATCGCCAGCATCGTTCCGAAATCCGGCTGCTTCAAAACCAGTAATAAAAGCGGCGCAATATAAACCAGCGAAAAAATGACGGTGCTGAGTTCGCGAATTTTATCCTGACGGCGGCAAAGCCAGGCGGCCAGCGTTACTAAAATCAAAAACTTACTGAATTCCGCCGGTTGCAAGGCAAAAGGGCCAAGGCGTATCCAGCTTTTGGCACCATTCACTTCGCGCCCGATAAGCAGAACCAAAATCAAAAAGCTTACATTGGCGGCATAAAGCCAGCCCTGCATATACATCAGCCATTGAAAGTCCAGAGATGCCAAGAAAAACAACACCAACAAGCCCAAAACAATCCACATCGCTTGTTTGGCGGCGTCACCGCGCAGGAATTTAGAAAAACCTTCGCTCGCTTCATCTCCGCTACGTGATCCCCGTGTCGTTATATCAGTGCTATCGGGCGTAAAAGAACTGCCCGTTGATAAAGCCGCCGAGGCACGCGCACTCATCGCTTCGTCGCGAGCTACTGTTGCCGAAGTAACGGTCAGGCAGCCCCACAGCGAAATCAGCAGCACAATCAGCAATAGAGGCCAATCGAAGCCGCGCCAGACCGCTACGCCCGAAGCGCTTTGCGAACCGGAAGCCGATGTAAGGGGAGGAGAAGTAGCGGCCATTTTTTGAGTTGGGAGTTTTGAGTTGAAAATGCAAAATTTAACTCAAAACTCTTAATTATTTCTACTCTGCCACAAAAAACTCCACCTGGGGTGACATCATTTGCGTATCACGCCCATCGTTAGCAACCACGATAATACGTGCCGTATGGCGCCCCGGCCCATAGCGCAATTTCATGATGTTGGCGTTGACCGTGTGGCGATACGGCGCGGCGTTGGTTAAAGCGGCGGTGCCCTCATCAATCTGCCATAAAATGAACTTGGGTTGCACTCCTAAAGGCATTTGCGCACGCAAGTTCAAATCGCCGTTTAATGTTTCGCCCGGCGCTATGCCACGCAACATGGGTTCATTGATCGCTGTGGCGACTACGCCTTTATTGGAGAGCAATTCGTCGTTTTGGGCCAGTTGAGCAACTGCCGGTTGGGGCGTTGGCTTCATGGGTTTGATTGATTGAATACCCTTGTTTTGCGCCAACAACCTGCGATGTTCGGTAGCCGGCGCCAGACGTGCCAGTAGCGGGTCGCTGTTATCTTCTACATAAGACAAAAAATGCTCATTCGCTACCAACTCATTGTAGGTATTCAGCACGCGGCTATCGTCCACTAAAGAGTAGTTGTTGTTGGCTAAACCGGCGCGAATGGTGTCGAGGCAAAACCAGTTAACGCTTTTAACGCGGGGAAACTCTTTACTCAGTGCTATGTAGAAGCGCTTCATTTTTTCAATAGCGAAGTCCACGGTTTGCTTGCCCGTTCCCTTGCATTGAATGGTCGCCGCGTATTCCGAAATATGCACCGGCTTGCGCGCCGAATAACGATCATAAAGGAAGCGCAAGGCTGTAACCGGGTCTTTTTGCCAGGCCGGTTGATTGGGGTCGCCGTTATGCACATAAACGCTGTAAACATTCAGGCCAACCCAATCCACCCATTCATCACCGGGATAATACTGTTCGATTAAATGCTGCGGTTCGGAAAATGGCGTCCATACCATTGCTACGTTGGGCGCTTCTTCCTTCATGATTTTTGAAATAAGGGCAAACTTTTCGCGATACAAAGCGGCATCGCCCGAATATTTCGTCCAGGGGCCGTTCATTTCGCTGGCCCATCGCAAGAAAATCGGGCACTGCGATTTTCCGGCGTCGCGCGCCCACTGGCGCAAATACTCATTGTCTATGACTTTTTGCAAGCCTTCATTTGGCTCAAAGGCGATATGAGGTGAGGCCTTTTGCGACTTGATGCCTTCGACCCATTCACTTGGGAAAGGCCGGCCATAGCCGACATAGGTGAAATAGGAAGCGTGCTTCTTCTTGGTCAGAGCCTCAAAGAGCGAAATATCACCATGCAAACTGGGTTCGCGCTCGATAAAAGCGCCGATGTAGCAGCCGTTTTGCGGCTCCCACTTGGCTAAAGCAGCCCCCCAGGATACTTGTGAGGCCGATAAGAACGCCAGAAAAGAAAAGAAAAACGAAAAACGCATACAACAATCAGTCAACAGTCAAAGATAAATATTACAGCCCTTCACACTTTGACAGAGTTAGAAGGAACCGGCAGAATTTTGTCGCAAAAAATTATAACAGTTCATCGCCGATTTCTGAAACTCACCTCCCCACCCCTCTAAATTACAATGACGGCGAATTATAATTGAATGCAAGGAGCAATCAAGGAAGCTTCCTGAAAACGATTGAAAACTCCTGCAAAGACCGAAAACATCGGGAGGTGTTATGGAATTCTATGTTGCGTCAAGCAATGTGCCTTTTAGCATTGCCCTTGGCATTGTGCTCTTGATGGGCGCCTTTGAAGTGCTGTCGCTGCTTTTAGGCGGCTCATCGAGTTTGCTGGGCATGGAAGGGCCGGATGGCGTGGACGGATTGCAGCCGGATAGCGAAGTGAGTAGCGAAGTCAGTGGCTTCGGACAGCTTTTGGCGTGGTTCCATTTTGGTGCCTTGCCGCTTACCATTCTGCTTATGCTGTTCTTGCTGACCTTTAGTGTCAGCGGATTGGCTTTGCAAAATATGCTGCAATCGCGTTTTGGAATTTTGTTGCCGGCAGCGATTGCGATCTGGCCGGCAGCAATCATCGCGCTATTTGCCACGCGCCTGGGTGGCGGCTTGTTGAAACCTCTTTTGCCACGCGAAGAAACGCAATCGGTATCGCAGGACAGCTTTATCGGCTGCGGGGCACACATCAACATCGGCACGGCGCGACGTGGACAGCCTGCCGAAGCGCGCCTTTTGGATAAGTTCGGGCGCACCCATTACGTAATGGTTGAGCCGGAGCATGAGGAAGAATTCAAAGCGGGCAGCGCCGTTCTCATCATCAAGCGGCACGAGCACGTTTACCGTGTCATTGACAACACAGGCGCGGAAGTTTAAAGCGGATAAAATCCGCAGGGCGAAGAGTTCGCCCGAAAGGAAACGATGGAAAATCTGACGTTTATCGGAATTGTGATTTTGGCGTTTGTCGGGTTTCTGGTGTTTGTGGGCAGTCTGTTCGCGCGGCTTTATCGCCGGGCCACCAAAGAGATTTCGTTTGTGCGCACCGGCATGGGCGGGCAAAGGGTTATCAAAGACGGTGGCGCGCTGGTCTTGCCTGTTTTTCATGACACAATTCCAGTCAACATGAATACGCTGCGTCTGGAAGTGCAACGCTCCAAAGAAGAAGCGCTGATTACCAAAGATCGTATGCGCGTTGATGTGCGCGCCGAATTTTACGTGCGTGTTCAGCAAACCGAAGAATCCATTGCCACAGCCGCACAAACGCTGGGGCGCAAAACCTTGGAGCCGATGGAGCTTAAAGAATTAGTCGAAGGCAAGTTCGTGGACGCGCTGCGTTCGGTAGCTGCTGAAATGAGCATGGAAGAGTTGCATGAGCAGCGCTCGGATTTTGTGCAAAAAGTGCAGACGGCAGTAACCGGCGACCTCATCAAAAACGGTCTGGAACTGGAAACCGTCTCGTTGACTTCGCTTGATCAGACCAGCCGCGACTTTTTCAATCCCAACAACGCCTTCGACGCGCAGGGTTTGACGAAACTGACCGAAGAGATTGAAATGCGCCGCAAGCAGCGCAACGTGGTCGAGCAGGATACGCAAGTCGAAGTCGCCCGCAAAAATTTGGAAGCGCATCAGCAGCGCCTGACCATTCAGCGCGAAGCCGAATATGCGCAAATCGAGCAGCATCGTGAATTGGAGATTCGCAAGTCGCAGCAGGCCACAGACATTGCCTTGCAAAAAGCTTCCAAAGAGCGCGAGCAGCAAGAAGGCGAAATTGCCGCCAAATTAATCGTTGATCAGGCGAAAATCGAATCGGAGCGCACAATCTCCGAGCGTAACATCGAGGCGCAGCGCATTTTGAAAGAGCGCGAAATCGCGCGGGCGAAATCAATCGAAATGGCTGAGCAGGACAAAGCGATTGCTTTAGCTCAAAAGAGCACTTTGCAATCGCAAGCGCAAGCCGAGGCTGATGCGGCCCGCGCATTAGCTGCCAGAGCCGAAGAGCAAGTCGCTACGGCGCGCGCTACCGAAATCGCCGAGCGCCAGAAGGCAATTGAACTGGTGGAAGCCAGCCGCCAGGCGCAGCGCGAAGCGATTGGCATTACAGTCGCTGCCGAAGCTGAAAAGCAAGCCAGCACCAACCGCGCCGCCGCTTTGCGCGAAGCCGCACAGGGCGAAGCCGATGCCGAGCGTTTGCGTGCCGATGCGGCCCGTGCCCGTTATGCCGCTGAAGCCGAGGGCAAAACGGCCATCAACGAAGCGGAAAATCGCTTGTCTCCCGAAGTGATGGCGATGCAAATCAAGCGCGCCATTATCGAAGCGTTGCCTAACATCATCCACGAAGCCGTCAAGCCGATGGAGCAGATCGAAGGCATCAAGATTTTGCAGGTCAATGGTTTGGGCGATAGCAGTGGCGGGCATGGTGGGAATGGTTCGCCTGCCAGCGGTAATTTAGCCGAAGACATGGTGAATAGCGCCTTGCGTTACCGCGCCCAGGCCCCAATTGTGGACAATTTGCTCAAGGAACTGGGCATGAGCGGCGACTTAAGTGGCCTCGTCGGTGGCGCTTTGCAAAGTAGCATGCAAAACAACGTGGCAAACGGGCCGGCAACTGCGCCAAAAGTGGGAGACGCGCCGCGCGCGTTACCTGCGCACGATTCGACTGACGGGCCGGTTTTCAATCCGCCGAAGAAAAATTGAAGTTGCAAGACGTAAAGCAAGGACGGCGCGCAGAATTCTGCGCGCCGTCCTTGCTTTAGAATCTATATTTGCGATCAAGAGCGGCGTCGTTCCCAACGCTGAGAGGTGCAGAGAAGGTCATCGAAGTAAGGAAATATGGCCTGTCATTCCCGCGCCGGGTGCCCTCTGGGCAGGTG
>DASWNL010000545.1:0-9856 GCA_036399215.1 Abditibacteriaceae bacterium | reverse complement strand
CCAGACCGAAGTGCGCAGATAAGCCACGCGCTGTTCGCCGCCGTGTAAAGCTAAAAGGTCAAGCAGCCACGGCTGTTCGGCGCTGGTGGCTACCGGCATCAATCGCCAGGGAACGGTGTTTTGCGCCTCCGCTTTTTCGGGGGCAAAAGCGATGTCGAACAGTTGCGAGGAGTTGGCGCCAGCTTGCTCGTAAGCGGGTGAAACTTCCCAGGCTGTGACGTATTCGCCGAGTTTATCGGCTAAAGCCAGCACTTCCTGCGCTCCTTTACGAGCGTTTTCGTTAGTTGAGTTTTTGGCAATCGGTTCAATAACTGCGCGTGATTTATCGCGATGAGCGCCTAAGGTGCCGCGCGCAATTTCGATAACAGCAAGTTCGGCTTCGCCACCCACGGTTTCGTCTTTCAAAAATTCGGAAGCATAATCTAAAGCCTCAACACTTTTCAGTTTGGAAAGGCCGGCAATGGCGGCGCGCTTGGCTTCGGCACTATTATCGAGCGCTAAGGCCTGGCGATATAAAGCCAGTCTCTCTTCCGGTGCGCGGTTTCCCGGTAGGCCAATTAAGCGAATGTAACCACGCGCTGCTAAAATTCGCGTTTTTTCATCAGGCGCGTTTTGCGCCACGCGGCGCAGATCATCCAAAGGCTCATCGCTTTCCCAACCCGATAGAGCGCGAAGGGCGGCCAAGCGAATCTCCGGCGCTTTATCGCCCAAAGATGAGCGCAAAGTTTTTAACGCCGAAGTGCCACCCACACGCCCTAAAACCATCAACAAATCGGCTTTATCATTGAGGCTCTTACTGTTGCCGAATTGCTTCAAAAGAGCAGCACTGCGTTCACTGTCATCTTTGCCGCGCCGCGCGATTTCGGCAACGGTATCCAGCAAAGCGCCGCGCCCGGCGGGCGCTATAGCGGGCAGATATTCCAGCAATGCTGTTAAATCAGAAGGCGCGGCCATGTCGCGCAAAAGCGTTAAGGCGGCGAGTCGCACTTCGGGCTGGTTATTTTTCACAAGCGGCAAAATACGCGGAATAGCCGATGTGACGCGTCGCTCGCGCAGTGAATTGATCGCTTCGGCCTGATGCGTCGGGGTATTCTTTTCTATCAGCGATAGCAGTTTTTCATCTATGCTTTGCCCTTTGAGGCGTGATAGGCTGGCGCGTGCCACTTCGCGTCCTTCTTTCGCCCCTGTTGCTGCCAGATTGATAAGCAATGGAACCGTGTTGGCATCGCCAATGGCTCCAATAGCCTGCGCTGCCGCTGTTCGCACGCCTTCATCATTGCTGCTCAAAAGCCCTGCGATAGCAGGCGCGGCCCCAACATCGCCGCGTTCGCCAAGTGCTGAAAGCAAAAGCATCTGCCCATTTGCCGAAAGCTGTGGCAGGCGCGCGCCGAGTTGTTTAGTTACCGTTGCGCCGGGCAGTTCAAGGCTCAAAGCCGCCGCCATCTTTTGCTGGGCGGTGTCATCCTGTGCTAAGGCGTCCAAAAGAAACGGCAGCGCTTCTGCACTCTGCGATAAAACCATACCGCGTAAGGCACCGGCGCTGATTTGAGGTGTGGCTTCGCGCTGTAATAGCTTATAAACGGATGCCGAGGTTGCAACATCACCCGCTTCGCGCAGACCATCAGCATTTTCTAAGAGTGCCTGAGCCAGAGTATTTTTGCGCGTGCCGTTGGCTGCCGTATAAGCCTCGCGCAAAGGGGCAACGGCACGCGCGTCGCCGATTTCGCCCAAAGCATCCGAGGTTGCTTTGATTAAATTTTCATCATCCGATTTTAAAAACGCGGTAAGGGTCGCAACCGCTTCCTTATCGCGTCTCTCGCCTAACCCGGCGATGATTTCAAGGCGCGCTTTGCCTGCACTTTGCGGCAAAGTCTGACGCAAGGCTTCATTCACTTTTGTTGAAGGAATGCGCGTCAAGGCCATTACGGCGTAGTGCGCTAATGTTTCGTCTTTGAGCAACGCAGCCAAGGCTGGAATTTGCTGTTCGCCACCGACCAAAGCCAACTGCCGACAGGCGAATTGCTTGGCATCAAAGGAAGCATCGGAAGTCAGCACCGAAGCCAACTCCTGGGCTACTGCGCCGCGTTTCGTGGCATCGGAGCCTGCGCTTTGCACCAATCCAGAGATGGCGTTGAGAGGCGCTTCATTGCCGCCGAAGCGATAGCTTTTTAAGGCTTCAATATGCGCCGCGTGTTCATTTTGCGCCCATGATACTGATACAGAAACCAGCAAGGCAAGAAAGAAAAATGTCTTCATAATTTATTAATTGGTCTCGTTTGTATTTAACGGGAAGACGGAAAGGATGGGAAGGCGTTTGAAGAGGTGATAAACCTTCCCTCCGTCTTTTTCACGTCTTCCCGCTCTTTCCGCCTTCCCGTCTCAAATGGCGAAACCCAGTCCGGCACGTTACAAACTCCACGGCGCGCGCGCCTGGCGAGCAAAAAGGCGGTCGGCTTCGGGATCGTTGACAAAGGTTTCACTTTGCGGATTCCACTGCACCGGGCGGCCCAGTTCATAAGCGATGTTGCCCAGATGACAAACCGTCATGGTGCGCGCGGCAATGTTAATATCGCAATTGGGTCGACGGCGCGTGCGGACAGAATCCAAGAAGTCGCTGTGATGATTATCCGCTGTGTGCAGGTGGATTTCATTGGGGCCGATGCGCTGACGCGCGAGAGTTTCCGGCCAGGTTTTAATGGCATAGCGCCACACCGCGACCTTGCCTTTATCGCCAAAGAACATAACGCCATTACCTTCGCCGGATTCACGCGCCATGCGATCTGGATCGCGCGTTACCGTCACGCCGTTGGCATAGCGATAGGTGAGGGTTGGAACATCTTTACCCGGCGGCAACACTTCAACCGGGCCGCTGTCGTCCATGCCCAAGCCCCATTGCGCTATGTCGAAGTGATGCGCGCCCCAGTTGGTCATTTCGCCACCGGATAAATCGCGAAAGCTCATCCAACTGCCCACATAGCCCGCATTATAAGGCCGCCACGGCGCCGGGCCGAGCCACATATCGTAATCGAGCCAATCGGGAACAGGCTGCGCGGGCAGGCGAGAATCGTAAACACCCGCCGGGCCGCCAACAGCCACAACGACTTCTTTTAATTGACCGATATAACCGTTTCGCACCAGTTCGCAGGCAAAGCGAAAATGGTAACTCGAACGCTGCTGCGTGCCCATCTGAAAAATCGTGCCGTAACGGCGCATTTCGCGGCGCATGGCAAGCGTTTCATCAAGGGTGATCGAAATCGGCTTTTCGCAGTAAATATCCTTGCCGGCCCGCGCCGCAGCCACCGAAATATAAGGATGCCAGCGGTCGCCCGTGCCAACGATGACTGCATCAATATCGGGGCGTGCCAGAAGTTCGCGGAAGTCATTATAAGCCGCGCAATCTTTGTTTCCATAGCGCGCATTAACCTGATCGCGAATGCTGTTGCGATTGTTGGCATTCACGTCACAAACCGCGACGACTTGCACATCATCGCGACTGACTAAGCCGCCTTCGGGCGTCCAGATGCCGCCGACAACGTGGCGTCCGCCCTGCCCGCCCACGCCAATCGCACCCATTACAATGCGATTGCTGGCCGACTTGCGCTTTTCATTGCCCAAAGCGGCAGCGCGCACCACAGTTGGCAACATAAGCGTGCTGGCGCCAACTGCACCCAAGAATTGGCGACGTGTTGCTTTTGGTGTTGGTTTTGAAGAAGATTTTTGGCTCATAAGATGATAAAAAGACAAAGAGCGCAACATAAAGTCGCGCCTTGTGACACTCCTAAGCAGTTGGTTTTTCCAAAAGGCGGCGCGCTGAGTTTAGAATCAAACTCTTGCCGCGTCCAAATCCAAACGCCACACTGCATCGCTATTACATCGCTTATGAAACCACTTGTTCTTTTCGCTGCTCTGACTCTCTCAGGAATTTCCCAAACCACTATGGCAAACACGCACACTTTTTACGTCGGCACTTACACCGGCCCGCAAAGCAAAGGCATTTACAAGGGCACACTCGATAGCCAAACCGGCCAACTTGGCCCGCTGGAACTGGTCGGAGAAGCCAAGAACCCTTCGTTTCTTGCGCTTAGTCCAGACGGCAAATATCTTTATGCCGCCATTGAAGACAACACCGGCGCGGTTGGTGCCTGGAAGCTCAATGACACCGGCGCCGCGACTTTTCTCAACCAGCAACCGTCCGGCGGCAACGGCGCTTGCCATGTTTGGGTAGATGCCACCGGCAAGACAGTTCTTGTCGCCAACTATGGCAGCGGCGATATTGCCGCTTTGCCGGTTAAAGAAGACGGTTCTTTAGGCGAGCGCACCGCTTATATCAAGCACACTGGCAGCGGGCCGGATAAAGGCCGCCAGAAAGAGCCGCACGCTCACGCCATTTACACAAGTCCTGATAACAAATTTGTTTACGCCTGCGACCTCGGAACGGATGAGATCAACATCTACAAGTTGGATGCGGAAAAAAGCACTCTCACACCCAACGAACCGCGTGCCGGCAAAGTGCCGCCCGGCGGTGGGCCGCGCCATCTGGAGTTTGTTGGCAATCGCGTTTATGTTTGCAACGAGATGAAGATGAGCGTGACGGCTTTTGAACGTGATGTGCAAAGTGGCGGTTTGACCGAAATCCAAACCGTATCTTCCTTGCCGCCGAATACAGACATCAAAGGCATGTCCACGGCGGAAATCTTTGCCCATCCCAACGGCAAAACGCTTTACCTTTCCAATCGCGGCCATGACAGCATCGCGGTTTTTAACATTGGGGAAGATGGCAAATTAACCCTTGTGCAAAACGCCCCCTCGCCCAAAATGCCGCGCGGCTTCGACCTTTCGCCCGATGGTAAATGGCTGGTGGTTGGGGGGCAAAATGACAACACCATTCGCGTTTTGAAAATCGAAGACGACGGAAAATTAACTGCAAGCGAAAATAAAGTGGAAGTCGGTTCGCCGGTTTCGATTTTGTTCGCCGGGCGCAGGCTTTTCGACGGCCAAACTTTAGCCGGTTGGGAAGGCGACACACAGAAAACATGGCGTGTCGAAGGCGGCGCCATCACCGCCGGCGCGCCGGGCAAACAACAGCAAAACAACGACTTTTTAGCGACCACGCAAGAATACGATGATTTCGACTTGCGCTTTAAAATGAAGTTGACCGGCACGGAAGGTTTTATAAATTCGGGCGTGCAGTTTCGTTCCCGTCGCGTGCCCAACCACTTTGAAGTGTCAGGCTATCAGGCCGATTTCGGCGCCGGTTATTACGGCGCGCTTTATGATGAATCGCGGCGCAATAAAATCTTAATGGCACCCGCTAAAGAAATCGCTGATAAAGCCGTGCGCCCCAACGATTGGAACGATTACCGCATTCGCGCCATCGGCCCGCATATTCAATTATGGTTGAACGGCATTAAGACGGTGGACTATATCGAAGCCGATAAAACCATTCCACAAAAGGGCATCATCGCGCTGCAAATTCACGGCGGCGCCAAAGCCCAGGTGCAGTTCAAAGACATCGTCATCGAAGAGATTCCCAACTAACTTTCAATAGGACGCAAATTACGTGAGTTTTCGGAAATGGACGCAAATCTCTTGAAAGAAATTTGCGTAAATTAGCGTTTATTTGCGTAATTTGCGTCCTATCAAAAACCGCTATGAAAAAAATTATCGCTCTCGCTGCTTTGCTTTTGATAGCACCACTTCATGCTGCGACGGATTATCCGTTAACGGAAGATTCCAAGTCGCATGACAACGTGCCCAAAGGGGAGATTCTCAAGTTCACCTTTGACAAAAGCAAAGTTTTTCCCGGCACCACACGCGAATATAACGTTTATGTGCCGCGCCAATACGATGGCATCAAGCCAGCCTGCGTTTATGTCAATCAGGACGGTATTCAGTGGAATGCGCCGACGGTTTTTGACAACCTCATCGCCAAAGGTGAAATGCCAATTACCATCGGCGTTTTCGTGCGCCCCGGCGTTGTTAATCCGCCTAATGATAAAGCCTTGCCGCGCTTTAATCGCTCTTTTGAATACGATGGATTAGGAGATAGCTACGCGCGCTTTTTGATTGAAGAACTGTTGCCTGAAGTCGAAACCAAAAAGACCGCTGATGGCCGCGCTATTGTGCTCTCCAAAAGCGGCAACGACCGCGCAATCGGCGGCTCCAGTTCAGGTGCCATTGCCGCTTTCACCGCTGCCTGGGAGCGGCCCGACGCGTTTTCACGCGTCTTTAGCGCGATTGGCACTTATGTCGGCTTGCGCGGCGGCAACGAATATTCAACTCTCATTCGCAAAATCGAGCCGAAACCGATTCGCATCTTTTTGCAGGATGGTTCGGAGGATTTAAATATCTACGGTGGCGATTGGTGGATGGCGAATCAAGCCATGCAACGCTCTTTAGCTTTTGCTGGTTATGAACACACGCATGTCTGGGGCGACGGCGGACACAACGGCAATCACGGCACCGCCGTTTTCCCCGACGCCATGCGCTTTTTGTGGAAAAATTGGCCTCAACCCGTCAAAGCCGGCCAGGGCGCGCCGCAGTTGAAAGAGATTTTGATTCCCGGCGAAGAGTGGCAACAGGCTACTGAATATCAAGCTTTTGGTGAAATGGCCGTGAATTCACTTGGGGAGGTTCTCTTCACTGGCCCACCTAACGACAAGACGTATCATTACCACGCCGGCGGCAAAGTGAGCGAGTTTCCCGCTCCAAAACAAAGTGATGTTCTGGCGTTCGGCCCTGACCAACAACTATTTGTAATAGTGAATGAAAAGCTCGTTTCAAATACGCCAAAAGGCCAACAAAAAGTAGTTATTAAGAACCTAAGAGGTTCGGACTTAATTGGGCTAAATAATGGTTCTCTTTACGTTTTAAACAACAAGTCCGAGACAGGTGAAATTTGGCATGTATCTCCTCAAGGTCAAAAGAGACTTGTATCGGATGATATTGATCATGTTACAACTGTGACCACATCACCCGATCAAACTTTGCTTTATGTCAATGACGCCAACAGTCACTGGGTTTATTCCTACCAGATTCAACCTGATGGATCGTTATCACATGGACAAAAATACTATCACCTGCACGTTCCTGATAACGCGGATAATGCTGGGGCCGGTGGAATGTGCGTTGACCGTGATGGGCGGCTTTATGTTGCAACAGCGATGGGCATTCAAGTGTGCGACCAGGCGGGCCGCGTTAATTCCATTATTTCCGTGCCGGGTGGCGCAGTTTCGAGCGTGGTTTTAGGCGGGCCTGAGTTCGATACATTATTTGCTGCATCTGGCGGCAAGATTTACAAGCGCAAAGTCAAAACAAAAGGCGCGCCGTCGTTCTTGCCGCCGGTTAAGCCCGCGCCGCCGCGATTGTAACCTTGCAAATGAATCCTACGATTGATGTCGTAACCTTCGGCGAGGCGATGGCGCTCTTTGCGCCGCTGGGCGAGAAGAATCTGGCACACGCGCCCCTGCTCACCAAAAGCGTGGCGGGCGCTGAATCGAATTTAGCCATTGCGCTTTCGCGTCTGGGCAAAAAGGTGCGCTGGATTTCGCGCGTGGGCAATGACCCCTTTGGCGACATCATCTTAAAAGCTGTCGGGGGCGAGGGTGTGGATATTTCGCTTGTCGAACGTGATGAAACAACGCCGTCCGGCATCTTTTTCCGCCAGATTCACGCACACTTCGGGCCACAGGTTTTTTACTTTCGCACCCATAGCGCCGCCTCCAAAATGGGCGTGCATGATGTGAACGAAGCGTGGTTTGCGGGCGCGCGGCATCTGCATGTGACGGGTATCACACCGGCTTTAAGCGATAGCTGCCGCGAAGCCACTTTTGAAGCCTTAAAAATAGCGCGTGATAAAGGCCTTTCCATCTCTTTCGACCCCAATCTGCGTCGCAAATTGTGGAGCGAAGAACAAGCGCGGCATACGTTGCTGGAAATGCTGCCTTTATGCGACCTCTTCTTGCCCGGCCACGAAGAGTGCGAGTTTTTATTTGGCCCCGGCACAACGCAGGAATGGATGAGCAAAGCCTTATCAATGGGGCCACAACTTGTGGTCATGAAACGCGCCGAAAAGGGCGCCTTAGCCGCTACCAAAGATGGCCTTATTGAAGCGCCGTCATTTGCTATTGAAAAAGTGATTGACCCCATCGGTGCCGGTGATGCGTTTGCCGCTGGCTTTTTATCGGCGTGGCTCGATGCTTTGCCGATTCCTCAATGTCTATCGCGCGCCAACATTCTGGGCGCTTTAGCTACGCAGTTCCAGGGCGATTGGGAAGGCTTGCCAACACTGCAAGAAGTGCAGCAAATCGAAGCCGGACAAAGCGGCATTTCACGTTGATAGCCGCGAAAAGGCACAAGAGACACAAAAAGAACTCACAAAAATGAAATTTGTGAGTTAAACCTTTTGCTGTTTTCTCTGCCTTTTTGTGTTTTTTGAGCCTTTTCGCGGCTATTTATCATGTCACATTCAGTTTTGCGCCCGCCGGGGCCAAAATCGCGCTATCCGGGCCAGTTCATGCTGCAATCGCGGCGCGATATTCTTGGCACTTTAACACGCATGGCGCGAGATCATGGCGATGCCTCTTTTGTCGAGACTCTGGCTGGCCGCTTGTATCTTTTTAATCATCCCGATGCCGTGCGCGAAGTGCTGCAAGTGCAATCGCAAAACTTCGTCAAAAGCCGCGCTTTAGTAATGGCCAAGCGACTTTTGGGCGAAGGCTTGTTAACCAGCGAAGACCCTTTGCATCGTCGCCAGCGCATTCTGATGCAGCCGGCGTTTCATCATAAGCGGGTTAAGAACTACGCCGATGCCATGACGCATTATGCCTTGCAAATGAGTGAGCAATGGCGCGATGGCAATGAAGTGGACATGCACCACGAAATGATGGCGCTAACTTTAGCCGTGGTGGGCAAAACGCTTTTTAATACCGAAGTCGGCCCCGAAACGCACGCCGTTGAAGAAGCGATGCAGGCCATCATGCCCTTATTTACGCGCTCGTTTTTGCCGTGGGCTGAATTACTCAATCGCTTGCCTTTGCCGGCCAACAAGCGATTTGATGAGGCCGGCGCCCGGCTTGATGCTACCATCTATCGCATCATTGGAGAGCACAAAAAAGCTGGTGATATAGGCGATTTAGTTTCGATGCTGCTCATGGCGCGTGATGAAGACGATCAGCCAATGAGCGACCTGCAAGTGCGCGATGAAGCCTTAACAATTTTTCTGGCGGGCCACGAAACGACTGCTAATGCCCTCACTTATACATGGTATTTATTGGCGCAACATCCCGAAGTCGAAGCGAAAATGCAGCGCGAAGTGGATGAAGTGCTGGGAAAGCGCGCCGCCACAATGGACGATGTGCAAAACCTGGCTTACACGCAGATGGTTTTCGCCGAAGCAATGCGCTTATATCCACCGGCCTGGGCCTTAGGGCGCCGTTCCATTAACGATTGCGAAATTATGGGCTATCCCATTCCCAAAGATTCGCTGGTTTTAGTCAGCCAATGGGTCATGCACCGTGACGAGCGCTTTTGGCCTGAGCCGTTAAAATTCGATCCCGAACGTTTTACGGAAGAAGCCAAAGCCGCGCGGCCCAAGTTTGCTTACTTTCCTTTTGGCAGCGGCCCACGCACTTGCATCGGAGAAGCCTTCGCCTGGATGGAAGGCGCCTTGCTCATCGCTACACTCGCACAAAAATGGCGGGCGCGTTTGGTTTCGGATAAGCCATTACAATTGCAACCACTTATCACTCTGCGGCCCAGACATCCGGTTATGATGAAGTTGGAACAAAGAAAGCATTAACCACAAAGAAGCAAATAAGTCGTGTCATTCCGAGCGCGGGCGCCCGCTGGGCAGGAT
>DASWNL010000544.1:0-6366 GCA_036399215.1 Abditibacteriaceae bacterium | reverse complement strand
CTGAATTTCAACTTGCTGCTTATCCAGCGGTGCCTGGCCCTGGTTGTCGGCCATCGCTTCAATGACGTGGAGCAATTTTTCATCTGATGATTGTGCCAGATGCTTTAAATCATAGTTCACGCCATCCGGCCCATGACAGCGCATACAACGCTCGTTGTAATAGGTTATCGCCGCGTAATCTAATAGCGCGCCTTCATTTTCCGCCGCGCCGATGATGAAAATAATGAAGCAAAAAGAAGATAGCCGCGAAAAGGCACAAAATAACACAAAAGGGCGCGGCTTCTTCCTCATTTTTTGTGGTTTTTGTGTCTTTTCGCGGCTATTCATGCGCTTCAGTTCGCTTTGCTGATGCGGAAGATACGGCCACTGTCGCAGGAAAAGATAACCGAGCCGTCCGGCGCTTCAACGCAATCGTTGGGACGATCCAGTTGCTGCCCGTTGGCGCCAATGGTGCTGACAATAAGTTGAGAACCGATGGGGCGTCCCGTCAACTTATCGAACATCAAGCGTTCAATGCGATAGCCGACTTTGACGCTGCTGTTGGAGGAGCCTTTGAAAGCCGCAAAGACATCGCCCTGATGGCCGGGAAAATAATCTTTGCTTAAAAAAGTGAAACCGTTGCCCGACCAATGCGCGCCGTAACTCCAGGCGGGCGGGGTAGTCCGAGCCGCTAAATCAATGATGTCGGGACGGTTCAAATATTCGGGACGCGGCACGTGATTGCCGACGATAAAAGGATGCCCGTAAAAAGCGCCTTCGACATAATGATTAAATTCTTCAGGCGGATGGGCATCGTTAAAAGGCGCGCCTTTTTCTTTGCTTTCACCCCACGCGTTGCCGAAATTATCACTGCCATGATCGCTGCCCCATAGTTCATTTGTGCCGGGGCGCAATTGCAGTTTTTCCGTATTGCGCAAGCCTGATGACCACAACTTGCGCGTTTTGCCATCGGGTGAATAAAACCAGATTTTCTGGCGCTCAGTGGCAAATTCATCATTATGATCGCCGCTATCGCCGATGCTCACATAAAAGCCGGCTGGCGTGACGCACAAGCCTTTCCACCAGTGATTGCCGCGCGGCAAGGTGCCTTCGGGGAGAACAGCAACTGTTTCATCGCTTACGCCATCTCCATTGGTGTCGCGCGCTTTATGAACGCCGGTTGCTGTGGCAAACCACAGCCATCCCTCCTGAAAATCCAGGCCATGCGCGCCCTGAAAATTCGCAACAAACTGCGTCACACTTTCATGAACGCCATCGCCATTTTTATCCATCAAGGCACTGATGCCTTTTTTCTTATCCGGCTGCGAGAGATATAGCGTGCCTTTGTCATCAAACTCCAAAAAGCGCGCTTCACCCAGGCCTTCGGCCACCAGCGTCACTTGATAACCGGGCCGCACAGCAAAAGCGGGCACTTTGTCGCCGGTTTTGCCGGTGAACTTGTCCAGTGGCGGCAAAGTTTGCGGAAAGACTTTGGGAATTGAATCTAATGTGACAATGGGGGGCGCAGGTGGCGCATCTTGAGCAAGGCAGGGCAAAGCGCCCAGCAGTAAAGCGGGCAAAAGAGGTCTGATTTTCATTGGAATTTTTGGAGAGTTCAAGGCGCTGTGCAGTTGCGCTTTACGGCGGAATAGAACACGGATGACACGGAAAAGCCACAGATGAACACAGATTTTAAAATGGATTTTCTTGCCTGACTCTCAAGCGAACCGTGTAAATCCGTGTCGTTTCCGTGTCATCCGTGTTCTATTCAAAAAATTATTTTTCAATTGTTACTTGTGGCGGATGCGCGTAATCGTTCCACAAGCGATTCAATTCGTCTTTATCCGGCGCGCCATCGCGCACGATGAAGCGATAGCGCGAAATGTAATCTTCACCGGGTTTGATTTCCCAATCGCCCAGTTGTGAAGGCGCGAGGCATAAAAACGGCTCGCTGGGATGGGCACGGAAGGGCTGCGGCGCGCGGAAGTTTTGCGGATGGCCTAAAACCGCAATGCCGGTTGTCATTTGGTCAACTAAGCCGCCCATCCAGGCCCAGTTACCGCGTGTTTCATTGGCTTTGGTGCCTTCAATGCCTTCTGAAGTCACGAATTGCGTTTTACCCGCACCGTTCCAATCGCGGTGGCCGCGAATGCCGAGGCCGCCATAGTGATACTTCGGCAATTTTAAAGGGCTGTCACTCGCGCATTTTTGCGTGGAAAGCAAATCGAAAATCCATGTGCCATTGCCCGCATTGAAGAGCTGCACTTGCCACGCTTCATTGAGCGCGATTTTAGCGGGTTTGGCAATCATATCCACAAATTGATGCTGGGAGGTAAGCCCGCCGAAAACGGGGCCGCCGTGGAAATCGTTGAGTGCCACAAATTCGACGCGGCCCGTTTCGCTGCCCATGTTCCAGAAATCGGGATGGCGACCTTCAAATTCTGTCTTTGTCCAGGGAAACCAGATGCCGTGATGATGAATGTGATTGGGCGGAAAATCATCGGTCACCAAACGGCCTGACGGACTCCAGACGCTTTGAATATAACCGCCACGCACATAGCTTTTTTTAATGTCCTCGCGCGGCAATTCGCCCGGTTCGGCTTGATAATCAAAGACCGGCTTGCCGTTTAAAGTGAACTTCACTTTAGCTCCGTCGCGTTTGGCATCGACAGAATTTCCACTGGCAGGCCCTTCGACAATGTCAAAAGCTGCCGCTGTGCCTTTTTCTAACTGCGGTAAGATGAAAAACGCTGTGTCGCCCCGACTTTGCAGCGGTAAGAGCGTGCCACCAGCGGCGCGCAAGGCTTTGCCTTTGGCGTCCTTGAAGGGAAACGAAACAATGGTATTGCGCCGCTCATAGTCACCCGCCGCAACGGTAATTTTCGGCGCGGCGTTAGAAAATGTTGAGGTCAAAAGCAAGCCTCCAAGAGTGAACAGGTGTTTCATAATTTGCGGCATAGATGAAGGCCATCACCGACGGGCAAAAGCACAGAGAAAATGCGCGTGTCCGCCGTCAGTTTGTCGTTCAATTGGCGAATGGCAACCGTATCTTCATCGTTGATGCTTTCGTCCGTCACTTTGCCGTGCCAGAGCATGTTGTCGAAGACGATAAGGCCGCCAACCGGGACGTGCGGCAAGACCAATTCATAGTAAACATCATAGTTCGGCTTGTCGGCATCTATGAAGACCAGATCAAAAGTTTCGCCTGCTGGCAAACTGCTAAAGGTTTCCCCCGCCGGGCCAAGATGTAAGGTAATGCGGTCAGCCACACCGCCCTTTGCCCAGAATTCGCGGGCGATGCTTGTCCACTCTTCGCTCACATCCAAACAAGTCAAATGCCCGCCTTCTTTCAAGCCGCGCGCGATGCACGTTGAGCTATAGCCGGTAAAGGTGCCGATTTCAAGAGCATTGGTCGCGTTCATGGCGAGCATTGTTAAGAACGTGCCCTGTTCGCGCGAAATCAACATGCCGGCAATATCGCCCAGTTGTTCGGTGCGAGCGCGCAGTTCGTTTAATAAGTCGTCGTTCGTGGCGCCGCTGTGGGCGAGAACGTAATCGTTGAGCTTTTCATCGAGAGAAATATATTTGGCTTCCATGTAGGGCAAATTATAGCGAACAGATTAAGGGGTGGCTGACAAAGAGTGGCGACACGCTGCAAAAATGGTTTTTAGATGTGCTATCATAGGAACAATTCATTCATTGGGTAGGGTGCTTTATGTTGACAGGCATTGAACTTTATATTGCGATTCAGGCGGCGGGTTTAGTCTTTGGGCCTATTCTGCAAGACCTGGCGAAAGATGCGGCTAAAGGTTTTGCCGAAGACTTCTGCAAAGACTCACTCAAAAGCGTTTTTAGCGGCAAAGGCGATGGCGCCAAAGCGGCGGCTAAGGCGCTCAAAGAGTTTCTTTATGAGTTTGAGCAGGAATTAGTCGGCGCCGACCTGAACGAAGCAGAACAAAAAGGCTATGCCGAATCTTTAAAGCAGTTCACCAAAGAACCCCAAGTGCGTAAGGCCATTGGCGCGGCCCTTGTGGACGTGAACGAATCGGTTGATTTCAAAACGCTGGCCGAAAATTGGGATGCACTGGGATTAAAACGCCTGCCCGATGATTTTAGCTGGGCCAAGCTTTGCCGCCGTTATCAAAACAAGGCGCGCTCGATATTGAATGAATTTAAAGAGTTGCGCGAAGCGCTTGAAGCAGAAAATATACAGGGCATACACAATACCCTTCAAACCTCAACCCCTGTGGCGCCGGGTTTTGATACAAGCCGTTATCGTGAAGGATTGTTAAAGCGCTATCAGAACCTCAAGTTGGAATCGTTGGATAGCGGCGGTGCCATTCATAACCATATTCACCTGACCAAGATTTTCGTTGAGCAAAACGTGCGCGATTGCCAACAGTTCAACCCGCGCATTCACGAGTTGCCCAAAGACCGCCTCAGCGCCCTGCGCGACAAGGGCATGGCGAAAAACGAATTATCCGAAGCAGAGATGGAAAAACTGCGCTGGGATTATTTTGATCAATCGGCGCGCGGCGTCTTGGAAGCCTTGCAGGGCAGCGATGAACGGTTATTCGTGGTGTTGGGTGATCCGGGTTCAGGCAAGTCGGTGTTGCTGGAGTATTTAGCTTTGGTCTGGGCCAATCGCACAACTGTTGAACGTGACAAAGAATTACTGCCGCTCCTTGTCGAACTGAAAGCCTATGCCCGCCACCGCGAAACCTGCAAAAGTTTGTTGGAGTATTTTCATCAGGCGCCGGATAGCTGCGGGCAACTTGATCAACACGAACTGCATCAACTTTTAGAGCGCGATGGCGGCTGGTTTTTGTTGGATGGGCTGGATGAAATCTTCGATGAAGCGGTGCGCGCTTCGGTTGTGCAGGAGATTGTCAACATTGCCACCCGCTATCCCAAAGCGCGCTTTGTCGTGACTTCGCGGGTAATTGGTTATCAGCAACAAACGCTCAGCGATGCCGGATTTAGCCACTTCATGTTGCAGGATTTGGAGCCGAAGCAGATTGAATACTTCATTCAGCAATGGCACGACTTGGCCTATGCAGATGAAGTCGAGCGCGTTCACAAGCGCGAACGGTTGCGCAAAGCGGTAGATAAATCACACTCCATTAAAGAATTGGCGCAAAACCCTCTGATGCTAACTATGATGGCGCTGCTCAATCGCCATCAGCCGCTGCCCGATGACCGCGTTGACCTTTACGAACAAACCTCGCGCTTGCTCTTGCACCAGTGGGATGCGGAAAAGGCTTTGCCTACCGGTGAAGATTTGCCGCTCTATCACAAGCAGGCCATGCTGCGCGCCATCGCTTATAAGATGCAAACCAACCCCGGCGGTTTGGCCGGTAACGCCATCGCGGTGCAGGAGTTGGAAAACACCTTAACTCACTATCTGCAAGAGCAGGGCTTTAGCGAGCCTCGCCGCACCGCCGCCAGCCTTATCGAGCAGTTGCGCGAGCGTAATTTCATTTTATGCGTGCTGGGCGACGATCTATTTGCCTTTGTGCATCGCACCTTCCTCGAATACTTCTGCGCTTCGGCTTTTTTATGGAAGTTTGAAAAAGAGCGCACGCTAACTTTAGAGGAGTTGCAATCGCAAACCTTTGATGCACACTGGCACCACGAGAAGTGGCACGAAGTCCTGCGCCTTATTACCGGCCAAATTGCCATCGGCAACCCAGAACATGCCGGAAAACTTATCCAAAGCTTAATGAATAAGGAAAACGTAGATAACGAATTTACTCCTCTCATTCTCGCCGCCGAGTGTTTAGGCGAGGTGCGAAATCGCGGGGCCATTGGCGCTTTGGACGCCCAACTGTTGGATGAATTGAAAAAATTGAGCGTTCCTTATCCGACAGAACAAGGAGATAATTTAGAAGATGGTGAGATAGCGCGCATTTATCGCTTTACTGCAAAAGTTCTCCAAACTATTTCATTGATTTGGTCTGATACCCCTGCGACTGCTCAATGGCTTCGAGAGGTTGTCATTCAGCAAACCACCGATATGCGATGGCCAGCGGTAGACATACTGGCCCTCGATTGGTCTGATGACCCGCATACCTTGCCTTTTCTGCAAGAGCGAGCCATTAACGATGAAAGCTGGGCGGTTCGAGACTCAGCGATTTCGGGATTAGCGGATTACTGGATTGATGACCCCGAAACCATTTCCATACTTCAAGACCGTGCCCAGAATGATGAGGATAATTATGTGCGGCGTGTGTCTGCAAGAAGATTGGCTCAGGGTTGGCCTGACAACTCCGAAGTCCAGGCGTTTTTGGCAGAATTGAAAAAGCAACAGCCTAACTTATTTAAGGTATAGGTATGGCCGTTAAGGCATTGCAGGTTATAAGAGCGGGGCTGACGCCCGCCCGGAAC
>DASWNL010000543.1:0-4823 GCA_036399215.1 Abditibacteriaceae bacterium | reverse complement strand
AGATGTCCCAGCCAGGAAAAGGAGAATGTTGGCATTATAAGAGTGCCATCAGGGCCTAACAGATCAAGCAGGGTGTCAATCAGGCCTTCTGCTCCGCCTTCGATGTAGCCAAAGCGACTGAGTGAAAAATGCCCCAGCACGGCATCGCCAGGCTTTAAGCCCGCTTGTTGCAGCGCTGTTTCTACATCGTCTTGTGTGAGGTAAGGGCGCAGCTTTACCTTGCCTTGTTCGTGGAGAAATTCAAACACTTTCTCAAGAAGTCGAACTTCGGGCGTGTGAAGTCCATGACGCGTAAGCCATGTGACAATTTCACTGACCGTGCGCTTGCCGTTGGCCAGCATTAACGCTTCCTGCAACCAGAGGGGAGCGCCCCAGACGCAGTCAATTCCAAGTTGCTCCGCGACCAATTCGCGCTGGTGTTGGCTCAAATCCTCAAAGGCTAAAAAACCACGAAATGCTTTGACCGGCACACAACGGCTGGAGGGAAGTGGCTCGGTGCAACTCGAAACCTGCGATTGGCCGAAGGATTGGGCACGCTCAGTGATTCGGGCTTTGGCTTCGCGATAGGCGTGCCCGATTCTGTTCTGCAAATCCCTGAAACGTTCATCGTAAATCTCGCGTGGCACAAGGCGTCTGTCACCGATAAAAGCATCACTTTGGACTGCCACATTTTGCAGTGAGGGAAAAACGAAGCGCTGAGGCACCAGCCAGCGCGCCGAAGTGAGCCGCCGGTTATAGATTTCTTGCAGAGCTTCCACCTTTTGCAGCAACGAATCAAAGTGGCCGGAATCGCCTGTATTTCGCAACGCGCCGGTGGCGGTTTGCTGCAAGCGCTGCATGGCGTGATCCGCCACCAACTCGTTTAGCCAGAGAGCTTCATTGAGTCCCGCATTCGCTACAAAACCGGCATAAGTGGCTGTAATGCGCGCCATAGCGAGCAGCATCGGGGCATGAATACGGTCAGGCGTATCGAGCGGCAGATGATGTGTAGCACTGTAGTGGTAAAGGCACGGAGTGGGCGCGCCCAGCAGAGGTTCGCCAAAGACATTGTCAATCACATCAGCCCCAACACGACGCCAGCGAAAGAGCGGGTTTTCCTGAGCAGTGCGCTGCAATAACTCGGCGAGAAGTTCTTCTGCAAACGAAGGCAGGGCGGTAAAGCTGTCCACCAGACTGCAAAGCGTGGTTGCCGTGTTTTGGTCTGTGCCAACCGTATCAATGTTTAAGCCCAGACGGATGTTTTTGGTTTCTTCGGGGTCTTGAACCAAAGCATTGAAGCCGCGCGCTTCCATGGGGAAAAGCAAGCGGATGCCGCGCGACAGTGGCGGGATTCCGCCATTTTCGACTAAAGTCCGAATGGCCCGCAGAACTTCGAGGCCAACCGCGATTTGCGAGCAGTTATCATCAGCGCCGAACTCATCGTAATGCCCGGTAAGAACGATTTCTTCCGCTTCTATCCCCGGCAAGTGGCCACTAACAACAGGAATCACACCGTCGTAGTGCCGGGTTCTTACAACAGCGTGCAGCCGCACTTTTTCTCCGTCTTCAAGCCGGGTGCGCAACTGCCGGCCCTCTGCCGGACAAACCGAGAATCCAAAGCCTTTACCCTCATCATCCCAGGGGGGAATGGTGTAATTGTGCCATTCGTTAGTTTCGTCAAGGTAAGCGCCTTCTTTGATAAAGCGGCGCCCGAAGCGACCATCACAAACGATGCCCACAGCGCCAGCGTGCATCGCGGCCTGGCTGAATTGGACACCGTTGCACGAAGTTAAAACCAAACGTCCTGCCAGAATAGGCGGGCGGCACTGTTCAATGTTGTCGGCAACAACTAACTCCGCTGTAACTCCTTCATGCGGCGTGCCGGTGCTGTAAAGCATCAGACTCGTCGGATTACTTTGATAATCGGCCAGTATTTGCGTCGAACCGTCGTTTAAGAGCAAAGTCAAACGCGCCGCTTCCACATCGTAAGCTTTGGGCATAACCCAGCCGCCGTAGGCCGTTTTGCCATCGGCAGGCGCTCCGATGAGTCGCACGTCATGCAGACCAGCCTGCTTCATCTTCACCGCGATCAACCTGGATAGGGCATTGATTTTGTCGTAGGACGACCATTGAGAAAGCGCGAAAAACTCGGCGATATCGGCCTGCATTCGTTCCGCGCTAAGGTGCGGAGTCACAGCTTTCCAAAGCGAGTCATACATAGTTAAAGGGTCGTCTTTTTGACCTTTGTTTAAAGTCGGAACAGGGGCACAATGGCCTCTCAATGGCTTTATTGCGCTTTGTCAGCGTAAATATCTACTTCCAAGAAAATGGGCGCCTCTTTAGCGATTTGTGCCTTTACCGTCCAACCATCATCTATACCCTTATCCGGCACAATACGCAGGGCACAGCCTTGAAAATTTGTTTCTCCTGCGGCCAGCATTTTGATGTAGCGTGTCACATCCGCTTTCAATTCTTTCGGCGGATTATAAGACTCTAAATCAGCGGGCTGTTGAGGGATGGTGATGGTGCCCATCGCATCACCGAGATTCTTCAAATCATAGACGCTATTAGGTGCAAAACCCTGCTTAAGAGCCACCACATCTAAGCGCGTCGGCGCTTTTTGGTGCCCCTGCATAACCGGCAGCACAAGGCGCGCCCCGGCGATAGCGCGTGGCGCGGGCAAGCCTTCAATTTTGCCGCCGATAAGCAGCACGGAAATGATGCTGCTGTCTTTATACCAACGCAGCACATGATCTGTGGGGAACACTTCGCCTTTGTTTCCTATGGCGTGGCTGGCCTGCAACGCGATGCGGCGCGTGTTGATTGGCCGCACTGCTTTGGCTGGCGGCAAAGCGGTGCCAATGAGAAAAGGATTGGGGAACTCTTTGAGTTCGTCATTTGTGCCAAGGCGCGGCGCCATCGCGCCTGTTGGCAAAGGCAAGGGCTTGGAACCCGGCGGCACAATCTCGCGGCGCATGAAAAGCATTCGCGGATAAACCGGATATTTGCCTTTGGGCGTTGGCACGTCAATCGTGAAACTGGCGGGCAGGTTTTGCGAGGTGAACTCCTTTTGCACTATGGTTGGCTCCGCCGCCCAGGTTGCATAAAGCCCCTGACCAACATTGGCATCGCTTTCGGCAATCTCTTCAAAAGATTTCGAGCGAAAGCCTGTTTGATAAGCGTAAGTTACTACTAGCCGGTTATTGCCAAGCTGTTTGGCTTCAGGCGCGGAAACCGTCACCGTGTTTCTGCCAGGAGAAAGATAGGGGGCAATTGAGCGGTTGTGCTGCACCGTTGCCTCCAAACGCAAAGCGGTAAGTGCGTTATGAAAAGTTAATCGCACCAAAACCTCATACTGGCCGCGCGCTTCGGTGGAAAAATCCTTTAATTGAATGGCTTTCCAGCTTTTGCCGCCATCACCCGAAAGCTCGGCTTTATCAGCGCCGGTGGCAGAACCAGTGGCGCGTGTAATGACATAAGGCGATTGCAAACGCAGTGTGATGGAGGCCGGTTGCGCAGCCTCTTTGGGCACTAAGCGGCCTGCCTCCCATCGCACATTACTCTGCGCCCACAGGCTGGAAAGAAAAGCGTCATTGGACAAGTCCGGTGCCAAGAGTAGCGTGCCATTGGCGTAGCCGCGCGTGGCACCGCCGGTTTCAATGTAAGGCTCTAAAATCGGCCCCAGTGTTGGCGAGTTACGATAGTCTTTGTTGCCGCAGGTGTGGCCCGGCGTTTCGTTGTGCCCATGCCACCAGTAAGCTTCAGGTTCAGACTTCCAATTCAAGGTTAGTGAAAGGCCGGGTGCCAGATTCACATCAGTCGAATAAGGCCCGTCGAATTTGATGCTTTCCCATGATGTCGGGCTGCCAGATAAGGAGTTGCTTTTGATGCCGCTGAGCACTCCCGAAACTTCGTCGCCGCACACTAAGAAGGCGGGCGCCATCCAGTTGGCTTTGTCATTGATAATCTCAAACTGATCGTTTGGTTGATAGTAGACCTTGCGCGATTTATCGAAGATTAAACTGGTTACAAGTGATGGATCGCGCTTGATGTCGTCCTGACTGGCGATGGTGCGTCCGCCGGGCGCGTTCGGGTCTTTCTTCCACACATAAAACTTCAAAAAAGTGTCGAGGTAATGCCATTGACCATCGTATTTAGCCTCGATAGTGGTGTGGCCGGGATTATTCCAGCCCACAAAGCGCCATTCCCAACCCATGGCGCGATAAAGCGCCCCCAGACTCGAATGCAAGCCGCCGCACAAACTCCAACCATAAACATTGAACTGCTTTAAAGCTTCAACACCATTCGGTTCATTGGGATAAGCACGATGATAACTCGCCAGAGTGGCGAAGTTATACAGCGCAATCGCCTTTTCATCGTTGGTTTTGGCGCCGCGCGTCACACTCTGCACGATAGATTGAAGCGAGGAAGTATCGGCGGCCTTATCGGGAAGCACCTTGATTTGCCGAACCATTCCGGCGGGTTGCGCCAAACCGGCGGGCTGCGCCAAACCGGCGGGTTGTGCCAAAGATGCCGGCTCCTGAGCAGGCGCACAACCACTCACACTTAGTAATGCAGCACACACCACTCGTGCCGTCTGTTTGAATTGGACTTTAATCATGATTTGCTTCTTTAGACCCTGGCGCAGTGGATTTTGGTGCATCCTAACGGCAAGTGAAAACCGAATTCGGTATTTATTATCCGTTTAAACCTTTCGCGGGTAGGCAGGGTGAACGATTCTTATTCTACTTTGGGGATGGTAGCTGGATGGTTACCGGTTGCCACTTTGTCAACAGGCTATGCCAGATTGCTCTATCATTAATTCGTTTCACAAGGTAAAAGAA
>DASWNL010000542.1:0-3110 GCA_036399215.1 Abditibacteriaceae bacterium | reverse complement strand
CACCCCAGGTCGGCATTACATATGAACAAACAATTAGCGATGGCAACATGACCCAGACATCGCAAGTCACAACCGGAGTCGTCCGGCTTGATTTTGAGGATGAGGCTATCGCTAATAGAGTGGCAAAAGCCTTCACTCATGCTATTCATTTGACTGGCGGCAAACCCTCGCAAGAACCGTTTTAAAGTGCCAACTTCGTTTACGTCGCGCACTTCTCGCTTTACCTGAGATTGGGATTTCGATTTCCGATTACGGTAAGAAAAATGTTATGCACAACGATTCACCTTTTCATAAATCCCAACGCAAGCCGGGCCTCACGCGCCGCGAATTTCTGTGGCAAAGTGGTGGCGGTTTAGGCGGTCTTGCGCTCGCGGCGATGCTTGCTGGCGAAGACAATAAAGCACGCGCTGATGATAATCGTGTTAATGAAGCGGTGCGCCATCCTTCCATTGTTTTTCCGGCCAAAGCCAAGCGTGTGATTCAGCTTTTTATGTCGGGCGCGGCCAGCCACATTGACATGTGGGATTACAAGCCCGAACTTATCAAGAATCACGGCAAGCCCAGCGATTTTGGTGAGAAGGTCGAAGTATTTCAAAACGGACTTGGCCCTTGGCTGCGGCCCATCTGGGATTTCAAGCCTTACGGACAAAGCGGCAAGATGCTGAGCGAAGTTGTTGCGCCATTGGGTGCGTGTGTGGACGACATTGCCTTCGTTCATAATATGGTTGGGAAAACCGGTATCCACTCGCAGGGCACGCTGTTGCAGTCGACCGGGTTTCAACTTCCGGGCTTCCCCGGCATGGGCTGTTGGGCCAGCTATGGACTGGGTTCGCTCAACCAGAACCTGCCAACCTTTGTGGTGTTGCCAGATCATCGCGGTTATGCCAGCAACGGCGTTAAAAACTGGGACGCGGCTTTTCTGCCATCGCAGCATAGCGGCACCATCATTTATCCCGGCAGCGATACACCCGTTGCCGATTTGCGTCCTCATAAAAGTGGTGACTACATTTCGCCAGCGAGTGAATCGGAAGCGCAGGCTTTGATGGCTGAGTTGAACCGTGAGCACGCCAATTCGCGCGAAGGCGATGGGCGATTGGATGCGCGCATCCGCAGCTATGAACTCGCCGCGAAAATGCAACTCGCTGCGCCCGAAGCACTCAACTTGAAAAGCGAACCGGCGCATGTGCTCAAACTTTACGGATTAGAGCGCGGCCCGCAAAGTTGGCCGGCAGAAATTAATGCCGAAGAAGAGAGTTTTTACTTCGCGCAAAAGTGCCTGACGGCGCGTCGCCTTTTAGAGCGCGGCGTGCGCTTTGTGCAAATCTGGAGCGGCAATGACAATGGATTTCCGCGCCGCAACTGGGATTCTCATGAAGACATCGAACGCGATCACGGCCCGCTTTCTATCGGCATGGCGCGCGGCACAGCGGCGCTGATTCAAGACTTAAAACAGCGTGGCATGTTGGAAGACACCATTATTCTGTGGACGACCGAATTTGGCCGTATGCCCAGCACGCAGGGTGGTAAGGGCCGCGATCATAACCCGTATGTTTTTACCAACTGGTTATGTGGCGGCGGCATCAAAGGCGGCGTCACGGTGGGCGAAAGCGATCAGTGGGGTTACAAGCCGCTTGACCGGAGCAGTCCCACACAGGTCTATGACATCCACGCCACGATGCTCCAACTGCTTGGTATTGACCACACAAAATTAACATGGCTCCAAAACGGCATTGACCGCCGCCTCACCGATGTGCATGGTCATGCAATCTCTGGATTACTGGCTTAATCGCCGGTTGAGGAAAACTGCGGTCTGTCATTCCGAGCGAAGCCGAGGAATCTTCTGCATCCTGCCAAATACAAGATTCCTCGGCTTCGCTCGGAATGACAGTGGCTCTGGCGACTTCTTCTATATAACGCTTCGGTGGTAGCAACTTGAGTTACTTAACATAAGAGAATGTCTGTGCTGCGAGCGCGCCTTTATTTATTCCCGGCCCGGAGAGTTGAATGTTGGGCACAGTGCCATCCCAAACCATAGGCTTTTCGCCTGGTTTGTTCATCTTTGCCACGCCGTCGGCTCGCAAGTCAGCGTAGTAAACCTGAAAGTCGTGTTTGCCTTTCTGCAACGCCACTGACCACGTTCCCAGAGCATGACGGCTTGTCGCCGGATACCATTCTTTGCCATCCAAAAACAAGCGCAGTTCATAAGCAGCCATGATATTCGGCTCGTAGAACTCCGGTGGCGCGATGAAGTTGTAAACGCCATCAGCAGGCGCCTCGAAATAGCCCGAATACTTGAAGGCATAAGTAGGCGCAGTGCCTTTAGGTGAAATATCGAACAACTTGTCCACGACGCCACTTTTTACTGGCGTTAAGCGATCAGTGCTGGAAAGTAAATCCTGCCAACTACCTTCATAATACTCGTAACGCAAACCGGGCATGGTGTTTGGGGGCGTTAGGGCTTTGGCTGGTGCTATAGCCGCAAACGAAGCCTCTGAAACTACCGACGTTGTTGTGCCGCTCATGGTGGTCGGCATGATGGTAGTGCCGGGGCGGAAACTGCGGGCTTTGACAACTGTGCTGGAAGTCAGGGTCAGCGGGCCGCGATAAAGCGGTGAAGCGAGTGTTGGATCGCTGCCATCAAGGGTGTAGCGGATTTCTGCTTTGGGTGTGGCGCACGACAATGTTACCACCTGTTGCCCGACAAAAGCAGTCGTATCAGCAGGAGCGATTTTAACAGGCTGAAGCGGCGTGTAAATGGGAGTTGTCTTAAGTTGCGCGCCCACCACTTCAAACTCGAAATCCGCTGAGGGAATTGCTGTTGCTTTACCGGCGATAAGCAACGATTGGCAGCCTAAAGCTACACCGCGCCGACTGCCGTCCGGCCCAATGGCAAGCAACAACGACTCGCCTACGGCACTGAGGCCAGCGGTCTTTAAGGGGCCGGGCGCGTTTGTCGCCGCCTGATAAAGTATTTGGGTGCCTTTGGCTGTAGTAGCCTCGAATCCTTCGGCGCCTTTAGCCTTGAGCGGCTTAATACTCGTTAACTCTTCTTCCTGATTTTGGCGCGGATAGATCGCCGTTACGATTACACTTTCGCCCTGCGTTTTCCA
>DASWNL010000541.1:0-16751 GCA_036399215.1 Abditibacteriaceae bacterium | reverse complement strand
GCCGCGCAGATGGCACTTTGATTACCAATGATTGTCCCGTTGGCATCAAAACCAAAAAGCGCCGTCGCGGTTGGACAATCGCCGCCATTTTAGCAGCGTTAATTCCGTCACCGCTTTCGGCCATGCTCAAACAAGCCAGCGCCAAAACCCTGCGCGCCATTCCTGCGGTTTCAGCGTTAGAACAAACGCAGACCGGTGAAAAAGTTTTCGCCTGGCTTGATCCACAGCCAGAGCCATTTAGTGTTGTGGCTGGCGCAATAGTGATTCCTATTTCGCCAACCCCGCCGTCAGGCGGCAAGCCATGACGGCGCAAAATCCATTGGATGACGTAACTTTTGGCTTTGCCTGTTGCGAGCAATGGAACGAGCTAATGCCTCAGGACGACGCAGGCCGGGTGCGCCATTGCCGCAGTTGCCTTAAAAACGTTTATAACCTATCCGGCCTGAACCGTGAGGAAGCAGAAACGTTGATTGAAGTGCATGAAGGCCATCTGGCTGTGCAATTAGTCGAGCGAACCGACGGCAAGATAATTTCGCAAAGCACATCGGAGCAGCAAGATGGGTGGCGCCGAACACTGCGCGCTATGCTGATCTTTGCAGGCGTGTTTTTATTCTTTAATGCTGCTCCTGTTGGAAGTCTGTTTCGCCAAACAACCGCCTGGGTTCTGCAAAACGTCCCAGGGATAAATATTTTGAGAAAAACAGATATTGGACAAGATTTAATTTGGTGGTTAGCTAGATCGTAAACTTGATGAACTCCGCCTGCCCTGAACTAAACATTTAAAACCATGACGACGCTATTGCTAACACCGCCCATCACTCACCAACCTATTGATGACATTGCCGCTAAAGTTTTCGCGGGCGAGCGGCTTTCGTTTGAGGATGGCTTGCGCTTGATGCAGTATCCGAATTTAAACGAACTGGGAATGCTGGCCGACTTTGTGCGGCAAAAGCAGAATCCGGGGCGCGTTGTCACTTATATCGCGGGGCGCAACATCAATTACACCAATGTTTGCTGGGTGCAATGCAAGTTCTGCGCGTTTTACGACACGCCTAAAAGTGGGCGCGGTTATACATTGCCTAAAGAAATCATCTTTCAAAAAATTCAGGAGATGGTTGACCTCGGCGGCATCGAAATTCTTCTTCAAGGCGGCCTTAATCCCAAACTCAAAATTGATTACTACGAAGATTTATTTTCGAGCATCAAGCAAAAGTTTCCGCAAGTTTTGCTGCACGCTTTAAGCGTGGCCGAAATTCTTTACATCGCCAAAATCTCGCGCTTGAGCCTGGAAGAAACGCTCACGCGCCTGCGCACTGCCGGGCAAGATACCATTCCCGGTGCCGGTGCCGAAATGTTGGTTGATCGCGTGCGCAACATCATCGCGCCCTACAAAGACACCACGAATGAATGGCTTGAAACCATGAAGCTGTGGCACAAGTTGGGCGGCTATTCGACGGTGACGATGATGTATGGCACTGTTGAAACAACCGAAGAACGTCTTGAACACATCTTGCGCACACGCGACGCGCAAGATGAAAGTCTGGCACATGGCAAAGGTTGTTTTACGGCCTTTATCGCGTGGAATTTCCAGCCGGATGGCACGCCTTTGGGAGAAGAGTTGACAGGAGGCAGGGGGCAGTTGGCAGTCGGCGGACGGCAGACGGCAGGGAACAGCGAGTTAATCCAAATTACCAACAACACTGCCTCTGGCCTGCCGCCGGCTGCCGGCTGGAAAAAAGCGACTGGCTTCGATTATCTGCGCACTATCGCCGTGGCGCGGCTTTTGTTGGATAACATTCCGCATCATCAGGCCAGTTGGGTGACACAGGGGCCAAAAATCGCGCAGATTGGGCTGAATTTTGGGCTTGATGATTTCGGCTCGACCATGATGGAAGAGAATGTGGTTTCGGCAGCCGGAACCGATTTCGTGATGCCCATTTCCGAAATCGAACGCCTCATTCGCGAAGCCGGCTACGAACCGCGCAAACGCAACACGCTTTATCAATTGCTATAAAAACTTTAAACTGGGCTTCACCATCCTACTCATGAAGCTCTCGCTGATGAAGCTCTCGCCGAAGACTTTAAAGCTGCGCTATTTCATTCCTGTTTTTGTTTTTCCACCGCCAGCCGCGCTTTGGGGCGCGCTGGCGTTTTTGCTTGTCGTTACCGCTAATGTAGCGCGCGGTGATGAATTGAAAGTTCCTATTCCGCCGCAACAATATACGCCGTGGAAAGCACCTTCAACCAAACTTCCGGCTGCGGTTGTCAACGCCACGAAAGATTTATTCCTTTTAGGCCTGGCCGACCCACGCGGCTGCGATTATCGTGAGATTACCATTACAACAGGTGATGTGTGGGGCCGCGTGCGCGATGTGCAAACGCATGGCTGGGTTTTGCCGCGAGGCTTATCACAAGGCCTACAAGACCCATCGCACAGCAGTTTTGCCATTGCGTGGAACGGCCTGATTTATCCGTTAAAATCCAGTGGCCCGCCCACCGATTTGCGCGATGATTTAGCAAAAACACCGGCTTTTGAAATTCGCCAGGCTTTGCCTGAAGCGCAGGCTGTAGGCGTGCCGCCGCGCTCTTTGATTGGCGTGTGCTTGCTTTTAAGGTTGGACGAAAGTGCCGCTGCCGAAACCCTGTGGCGCAGGGCGCGCCATTCTCCTTTAGCCAGACCGGAAATCAAGCGTGCGCCACCTTTGGAAGAACTTTCATCGCACTGGGCCTGGGCTTTGTGGGATCGCGCTTTAGGTGCGCATCTGCGTGGCGATGATCGGTTAGCTTTGCGCGATGCGCGCCAGGTTAAACAATTACAGCCTTTAGTGGAATCCAAAGTGCGCGCCGCGCGCTTGAAAGAGAAAAACCGCATTCCTTTTCGTCTGATGTTTTTAGCGCCTTTGCCTCGATTGCTAAAAGACCAGGAGCGGCGCGCCAAAGGTATCCGCGCGTTGCCAAAAGACGACATTATCTCACTGGTTGACAATCTGGAAAACGTCAGCGCCCGCCAGTGGGGCCAACCCGGTAGTGTGGACTTAACAACCGCTCCGGTCGTGCAAGAACTCATTGCACGTGGCCGTTCGGCTCTGCCCGCTTTGTTGGACATGATGGAAAAAGACCAAAGATTAACGAGATCAGTCAGTTTTCATCGTGATTATTTTACGCATCGCCACCTCATTGGCACTGCTGAAGCGGCTTATGCGGCTTTGCGCAAAATCACCGGCCAATCGTTTGGCCCCATGCAAGACATAGCCGCCGGAGGCACTAAGCGTTTGGCATTAGTGCAACGCGCACGCGCCAAATGGCTGCCGCGTTCCCGACCACAAAAAGCACAACTCCATTTTGCAAGCATGGCCCGGCACCTGAGAGAAACGGCAAAACAGAAATCAATAAGAGCTGCGCCTGCCACGAATCTCAATTCGCTATTCGAGCCGCTGTGGCGCTATCCGGCACAACCGGCTTTTGCTCGTTTAGGCCAAGACTTGTTCAATGGCACTAATAGTTTCTGGAATCCTCTCATTGACCCGCGCCGCTCTGGAGACTTAAAACACGCCAATGTAATTGCCGGGCCGCTTTTAGCCCATCCCGCGTATCGCGCGCAGGTGGCGCGACAATTGAAAAACTGGGCGCACTGTGGCACAGTCGAAATTTTAGGTAATGGCAAAATTTCGATTCAGACACCCGTTGAAAAAAGAGAGCAGGCTTTGTTCACAATGGCTACCCTACCCATTGGTTCAAAGGTGCAGTTTCGCGTTTGTGATTATTATGCGTGGCAGCTTTCGCAGATTAAAGGCGCACCGCGCTGCGAGTTGTATTGGCCTTTTGCCCTTCGTGACCGCGCTGTTGCCGAAGTGGCACTCTGGCTGCAAGCCTATGGCACTCGCTTGAAACCTGCATCGCCAAGTCGTGCCGCAGTGTTATTGCCCGTTGAAATTGTCTTTCCCCTTTTAAAGCACGCGGCCAAGCCGGAAGATGTCCAAAAACATCGCGCCATTTTTTCTTTGCCGAACTTGGGCAAAACACGCCTGGTTAAGATAAGGATTCCTTCATCGGGCCGTTGGAAAAATGAGATCGTTCAAATCTGGCAAGCCGAAGAAATCGCTGTTGGAACGCAGTGGCGGCGCTATTACGGCATCGTGGCGCGCCATGAGATGCGGCGCGTGCCGGCGGGTGAAATCCAGCTTTTAAAGTGAATTAAGAGGCAAACAATCATGCCCCATATTGTTCAAATCAGTGTCAATCATAAGGGTGGCGTGCCCAAGCATCGCATAGGGCAAACGCATTTAAAAACTGAAGGCGTCGAAGGCGACAAGCAACGCGACCGGCGCTTTCATGGAGGCCCGGAGCGCGCCGTCTGCTTGTTTTCTTACGAACGCATTCAAGAGTTGCAGGACGAAGGGCACCCGATTGATTGCGGAACAACGGGCGAAAATTTAACTATCGCGGGATTGAACTGGGATGAAATCGTGCCCGGCGTGCGCTTGCAGATAGGTGAAGCTTTGCTGCAAATCACTTCCTATACAACGCCCTGTTCCAATATTGCCGCTTCGTTTACCGATGGAGAATTTAAGCGCATCTCGCAAAAACTGCATCTGGGCTGGAGCCGCCTTTACGCGCGCGTGCTGCAAGAGGGTTTGGTGCAAGAAGGCGATGCGGTGCAGTTGATACCGAGCCGGTGAGAGAAGGGTCTTAAAAATGAAAAACGCAGTTTGTCTTTATGTTTTGTTGTTTTGCTGTGCGGCGCCCATGCAAGCCCAACCGGGAGGACGCGGCAGCACTTTGCCAACACCCAACGAGCAAGCGACTCTGGTTTTGCAAGAAGCCAACGAACTTGTCAAAGCGCAGAAATGGCCCGAAGCTGAAGTCAAAGTGCGCAGTGCCATCATTATGGCACCGGGGCGTCCCGAAACACACGCGGCTTTGGGCTACGTTCTGTTTTCACAGCGCAGATTTGCCGAAGCCGAAATCGCTTACCGCGAAGCCGCGCGCCTTAAGCCCGACAATGATATTTTCCAGAATCAACTGGGCATGGCCTTAGATCGCCAGAAAAAATTTGCCGAAGCGGAAGCGTCTTATCGCGAAGCCATACGCCTGAATCCGGTCAAAGCGCAGTGGCGCGTGAATTTAGCCTGGATGCTGGTGGCACAAGAAAAAGATGGCGGGCCGGAGTTCCGCGAAGCGATTCGCCTCGAACCCAAAGAAGCCGAATGGCACGTTCAACTGGGCACAATGCTCTTGATGCGCCGCCAATACAACGAAGCCGAAAACAGCCTGCGCGAAGCGATTCGTCTTAAGCCCGAAGATTCCGATGCGCGTTTTAATCTCGGCCAGACCTTGTTTCAACAAGCCAAATGGAGTGAAGCCGAAACCCTGTTTCGCGAAACCGCGCGCCTTTTGCCGAACGATGTGCCGGTTCAGATTCAACTGGGCAACGTGCTTTTAGCGCAAAACAAATACGTCGAAGCCGAAACTACCTTTCGCCAGGCCATGCGCATAGATTCCATGTCACAGCGCGCCCAGATGGGTCTGGCACACGCCTTATTCGAGCAACAAAAATATGCCGAGGCTGAACCGCTCTATCTTAACGCCACGAAACAAGACGCGGATAATGCCGTATCGTGGTCATGGCTGGGACAGGCGCAAGGGCAGCAAGGCAAATGGGTCGAAGCCGAAGCCTCGTTTCGCAAAGCCGTTGCAATGAAGCCGCAAAGCTCCGGCGCGCATTACTGGCTGGCCCAGGCGCTGTTGAAGCAAAATAAACTGGATGAATCGAACGCCGCGTTCCGCGAAGCCGGGCGCCTGCGCGCCGAGGAAAAACGAGAGTTCGCCCTGGCCACGCCACAAACAACACAACCTTCCAATACGCCAGCTACAGGGCAAAATATCCCGCCCGCGCCGGACAAAAACTTTGATTGGAATCCGGCTTTAGCCGAACGAGCCGCGCAAAGTTTCAACACTTTGGGCAACACGCTTTTTGATTTGAACAGGTTTGAGCAAAGCGCCGAAGCCTTTAACATGGCCACGCAAATGGCGCCCGGTAATGCCCGTTATTTCGCTAATGCAGCGGGCGCTTTAATCAAAGCCAATCAGCGTGACAAAGCCCTCGAAAAAGCCAGAGAAGCCGTAAAACTGGGCCTTAAAGAGCATTGGGCGCTAAAAGAGTTGGGATGGTAGGGACAACTGAGAATGTGTCTGAGAACTCGCACACCTATAAAATTCCAGGCATATTTCCCACGTCATCACTTAAAACGGAAGTATGCTTTTGCTAAGTAGCCTCAATATATGGATTTACTGAGCGACTAATCTATCATATTCGTTACTATAGAAAGAGATATAGTCTGAATCATCCGGCATTTGGTTTATAAATTCTTGGTGGGTATTTGGCGTGTAGCCATGCCATAGGTATTCCTGGCTGGTAGCTCCACTTTGTTTGGCCCAAGGTTGCCACAACTTCAAATAGAATCCATGTGTATTGATAGCCGTGAAAAATTCTAATCGTGTGCTTCGCTCAATATATTCTGCCTTAGAGAGCTTGCCCGCAATGGCTTCCTCGTCAACAGCTTTAAATCCGTCCCAGTTTGAGATGTTAAACAGCTCAAACACAGCACAACTCCAGAGTTCTTCGCTTTTTATTTTTTGTCCTTTCTTCTCACCTGCTGCATATACTTCCCGAATCGAAATGGAGCCAGGGCTTCCATGCCAGGGGAGAGTATTGTAGGCATCTAAGCTGGGAGGATAGTCAGTCTGAAAATCAGACAACCAATAAACGCGCTGTCCCACAGATTCTCCAGCAAACCGGCGGGCAACCCAGTTGTAAATAACATCGCCCTTTTTGACCCAGGTTGACATGAGAGGCCGGTCGCGCATCATTTGATCTACCTGGGTTTCGCCATGCCGCAAATCCTCTGCTGTAATCGGGAACTTCCGAACCTGCGCCTGAGAATTCTTTACTATCGCACGCCTTGCCTCCTGGTTTTGGCGCTTTTCTTCCCGGTTTTGGCGCTGTTCGCCGAAAATCCCGTGAAAGACCAGCCCGAAACTAACAACAACAAGAATATTAAGGAGAGTCGATAGACTAACTAACCAATTAGGGGATGGCGATGTAGGTGTAGCCTGTGCTGCCTTTGGCTTTGTTGCTTGTGCTTCTTGCAAGCCCGGTATTTCTGCAACTATGCCTTGCGCTTCTCCTGACGAGATATTTTGCAAAAAATCCGCCCATGGCAACCGCGCGCCGCACTCGATGCAAGCCAGAGCCGTGCGAGCATTTACCGCCCGGCAATTTGCACATTGGCCTGTGTTAGTGAGTTTGACCCTTTTATTCTGCGGCTCCATCCGACTCATCTAATTCTTCCAGAGAGAAACAGAAGACGTTTCGTTAGAAATAACGCTAAAGTTTCAATGAAGCGCCTTCTGTTTCTAATTTTGCCGCGTCTTTGAAAAGTTTTCGAGTGAAGTCTAAGCAAAATACTCCGCATTAATTTGCTCGTAGTGCTTCCACGGCTCCGGTAAATCGTGATCTTGAAAAATCGCTTCTACAGGGCACTCCGGTTCACACGCGCCACAGCAAATACATTCATCGGGATTGATGTAGAGTTGCGGGTCGCTATCGTTGCCGTGAATCGCATCAACTGGACAAGCATTTACACAAGCTTTATCTTTGACGTTAATGCACGGCTCGGTAATCACATAAGTCATGGTTGTAACCTCCTGCCTTTCACTTTAAGTCGTGCCTGACACGATGCCCAATACATCTTTGTCAGGCGCGTGGTAACTTTTGGTTATGGCGCTCAATTTCAACCACCTGGCGATTTTTGTGGCTGTTGCGGAAACCGGCAATCTCACACGCGCAGCCGAGCGCTTGCATATCTCGCAACCGGCGGTTTCCAAGCAACTGCGCGAATTGGAAAAGAGCCTCGGCATGGCCTTGTTTCATCGCTTATCCAAAGGCGTGCGCTTAACCGAAGGCGGTGAGGTGTTGTTAAGTTATGCGCGGCAAATCTTCGCTTTGGAAGTTGAAGCGGCCCAGGCTTTAAATGAGCTGCGCAATCTGGAACGAGGACAATTAACTATCGGCGCCAGCACCACCATTGGCGTTTATTTACTGCCCGAAATCTGCGCCATTTTTCGCGCTCGATTTCCCGGTATTGAACTCAATCTGGAAATTGCCAATACGCAGCAAATCCAAAATCTGTTGTTGAAAAATGAGTTGGATTTGGGCCTGACCGAAGGCTTTGTTTTATCGCCCGATATTCAGGCCGAAGTTTTAGGCACAGATGAAATCATCGTCATTGCCGCGCCGGGGCACGCTTTATTTCAAGAGAAAAATCTGAAGCTGACATGCTTACTGCGCGAACCAATTTTATGGCGTGAAATTGGTTCGGGCACGCGCGCCGTTGTCGAAAACGCCTTACGCGACAAGGGTTTTTCCAGCCCGCCGCACGGAACTTTAGGCAGCACCGAAGCCATTAAGCGCGCCGTAACAGCAGGTGATGGCATCGCGTTCGTATCAAAACTAACCGTCAAAGAAGATTTGAAAAACGGCACCTTGCGGCAGTTGGGCATTGAAGATTTCCAGGTCACGCGCCCTTTGCAACGCTTGCGTTTATCCGGCAAATACGAAGGCCGCGCCGTGCGCGAATTCCTGCGCCTCTTGCGGCCTTTCGTGCGTGAGCGATGTGCTAAGTGAGAAGTGGGAATTTTGTCATTCTGAGAGGTTGTAAACAAAGTAATATTTAGGGCGGAATATCCGAGTGTCATTCGCGCGAATGACGACGCCCTTACTTTTTGCCTTTTCTCGATTTTGTTTACAACCTCTGAGCGGGCACCCGCTCGGAATGACAAAACCGCTACCTCAATTCTCAAGCTAACTAAGGGCTATTTCAAAAGTTCTGAAAGAGAAATGCAGGTATTGTTTGGATTCCACCTGCCCGCAAGCGGGCGCCCGGCGCGGGAATCTATAAGTTACGCCACTTAACGCCTGTCAACTTTTGAAATAGCCTCTAACCAACTTTTTGAATCGGCCCGTTCACATCGTAGTTAAAACGGTCGCGGATAGAATCGATGGAAGAAACCGCCCAGTTTTGCAGGGCGCGATCTGTTTTCCAAAAATCCGCCAGCGGCAAAAGTAAAGGCAAATCTTCGGGCGTGCCCAGTGCGCCCATCAGGGAAGCCGCATCATTTTTGTGACCGAAGTTTTCTTCATCCGGCGCACTTAAAATTTGGCGTAACAAAGGGCGCATTTTATCGCCGCGCAAGTCGCGCAAAATTCCCATCGCCTGGCGACGCACTTCGCTATTTCCGTGTCGCAATAATTTGAGAGCGCCTTCTTCAACTTCGGCGCCGCCAATTTCCATCAAAGCTTCTTTATGAGCCGGAGGAGACATATAAATTGATTGAGGCAACTGTTCTAATAGCGGCGCGACGGCATTTTCTTCGTGCAAATCACCTAAGCGGTAAATAATCCATTGGCGCGCTTGCGCTGAAAAGTCCTGCGGTAGATTTTTCAGTAGCGCGACTAAATTACGCCCTTCATTCTCCTGAGTTACAGCACCGGTTACAGCCGCGCGAACAAGCGTTAAGGCCTGCCATTCAGCGCGCCGTCCGGGCGCAATCAAGTCCGGCACCTGTTGCCAGATTTCGTCGTCGGCCAGCCAGGCCATTTGCAGTAAAAACAGCGTTGGTTCTTCATCCCTTTTCGTTTCGGCGATGAGTTGGCGCCAATTTTCCAAAAGGCGCGCTGTTGCCTGCTTTCGTGCCTGTGGCCCCAACTCGTGCAACAGAAAAGCGGAAAACATGGCTGCTTTGCGCCAGACAAAAGACGAAGCAGAAGGTTGAGGCTCATTCAACAGATTGATGAGTGCTGGAATAGCTTCGGGATGCGGCATTCGGCGAAGCAGTTTGAGAAGGCTTTCAGCTTCCAGGTAATTCGGCTTTTTCAACGCCTGTTTGATAACCACACGGCGAAGGCGCGCTTTGCCTTCATCATTTAAAAAGGGCAAGATTTCTTCCGCTGTCCAGTGGCTGAAATATCCATCCGGCTTTTGAGTTTCCAGCAAGTGCAAATGAGCCAGGGCGCCTTCGGCTTTGCGCGCACTTTGAAAAAGCTGCCGCGCTTCTAAATAAGGGGTTCTCTGCTGTTCCACCACAACCGCCACTGACGCATCGCGCTTCGCTAAATAAGTTTGCGCTGTGCGTTTCATAAATTCGCCGGCTGCTTCATCACCCAAGATGGCACGCATGGCTTCAGTGACTCCCGGCGCGCCGGGGTAATAATAAACCAGTGTTTGCGCCGCGTTTCCTGCGATGGATTTTTCAGGTGCTTGCAACGCCCTCAATAAAAGCGGCACGGCGCGCATGTCGTTCATCCTGCCCAATGCCCGCATCATATTTTCGCGCTGTTTTGCATTTAATAAAGCCAAGCTGTTTTCGATAAGATCGAAGTTATCTGGCTGGTGCATTTCCTGTAAGGCCGATTCTAATTCACTGCCTAATAAGGCAAGCGCGGGCGTCTGCCGCACAGCTTTTTGCAAGCCTGTAATCTGTTCGCGTTCGGCTGGTAATTGAAACAGCGGCACCAAAATGCGCAAGGCTGCGATGTCATCGGGTTGGCTACGGCTTTCCAGGACTTCCCAACCGCCATCGGCACCTTTTTTCAGAAACACAGCGGCTGTTCCATCTTTGTAGGGCAACAGAAAAGAAGCAATCGCGCGGTTTTGCCGAATGCTAACGACTTCGCCGACGGGCGCCTTACCTTGCAGCACTTCGCGCACTTTAAGCAGCCATTTATAATCAGGCGCCTGCGGTCTGGTCACATCCACTACAATGACTAAATCAGCCTGCTTAGCGTAATAAGCAACCGGCATTTGAACACGACTAAAAGCCAGTGCGCCGTGTGGCGTGCATAACCCAAAGCAACTGAAAAACAAAAGACCTAAAAGAAATCGCATGATGGCTTCGACCCTTTGGCTTGAACCAAAAGTTCCCCGTAATGTTCTCAGCAATCGGTGAGTTCGATGTAATGCTCGTCGGGGTCTTCGAGAAAATAGGAGCGGCGCCCACTGGCAAATTCAATCGGGCCTTTGACGGCTACGCCTTGCTTTTGCAGTTCGGCAACAAACTCATCAAGTTCAGCAGGCTCAACGCGAAACGCCGCATGATAAACGCCGCCACGCGGCATATTGCCTGGGCCGCCACGCTCTGCCAGATAGTTGTTCGCCAGAGCAGTGCCGGGGTCTTGCGGATTGAACAGCACTAAGAGAAAATCGCCGCTACGCAAAAACGTGTTGCGATTGGCATCCACACTTTCGATTTCAAAGCCGAGCTTTTGGTAAAACGCTGTTGCACGCTCAATATCCTCTACCCACAAGGCCAGTTCTGAAATGCTTTGGATTCGTGTTTTCATGTTTGGAAGTTCGTCGCGATATGTTCAGCGCCGCGAAACGCTAAAGCAAAGATAGTTAACACCGGGTTAAAGCCGCCATTGGTGACGTGCAGGCTGCCGTCAATCACAAACAGGTTATCGTGACCATGCACGCGCCCGTAAGAATCGCAGACCGAAGTTTGCGGGTCATCGCCCATGCGGCAGGTGCCGGCCTGGTGCTGTCCGCCGCTGAGAAACAGGCTAACCGGATGGCTCCACACTTTGATAGCGCCCGAAGCATGAAGCCACTGTTGGGCGCGCCCGCGCATGAAGTTGGCGGTGCGCGCTGTTTCCCTGTGCTGCGTGCCCGAAAAATGCGCGACGGGCAATCCCCATTGGTCACGCACAGTTTCATCAACACGCACGCGTCCATCGGGCGAAGGAATCTCTTGCACCGGCCCTTGAATGTGCAGCACGCGATTATAACCGTCACGCATCCACTGCTTACCTTCCAAGCCCCAACGCTTTTTATCGGGTGGAAAGCATTGGCGCCAGAAGATCAGCGGTAACTTAATAAATTCATCGGCTAACATGCCGCCGCCGATGATACCGTGCCGTTCATAATTACCGTGATTATTCTGGCAACTCGCCGTCGAAACGCCGGGGCCAAGGCCATCATGAACCGGTTCTTCAAACAAACCAAAAGCGCCCGGATAATAGTGACCCTGCAAATGGCGCCCGACTTGATCAGAATGATTGCCCAGACCCTGTGGATGTAAGGCACTTTTGGAATTAAGCAGCAAGCGCGCCGATTCAATGGCGCCGCCGGAAACAACCACAATTTTCGCGCGCGCCTCATGGCGTTCTTTGAGGCCATTTGCTTCCACAAAATAACTCAAACCTATGACATTACCTCGCGCATCGGTTTCAATTTGCGCGGCCTGTGCGCCGGTTATTAAATCGCATAAACCCGTCGCTAAAGCACGCGGCAGCATGGTATTCTGCGAACCGTTTTTGGCATCTGTAGGGCAGGCAAAGCCCACACAATACGAGCATTGCACACACGCAGCGCGCCCTCCGTATGGCACAGTATTGATAAGCAACGGCGTAGGCTGCGTGTGCCAACCCAGCTTTTGCGCGCCGCGACGCATTACGCGCCGCGAAGGCGAATCGGCAATAGGTGGCAAGGGATAATTTTTCGCGCGCGGCGTAATTTGATGATTTAACGTGCCATGCCCGGCCACGCCAATTTGCCATTCGGCTCTTTCATAATAAGGGGCTAAATCTTCGTAGCTAATCGGCCAATCAGCCAAAGAACTGCCATCGGGCACGCCATAAGTGCTGGCCATGCGAAAATCCTGCGCCATGAAGCGCCACGCCTGCGCGCCATAAACGCGCGTGCCGCCGCCCACACAAGCCGCATTATTGTGATAGCCGCCTTCATGTGGGCGCACCGTTTTGGTTGGGCCGTCCGGCAACTCAACAACGCGCGGATCACCTTCGATATTTGGCCCGGCATTGTGCCCGTAAAGCGAAAGCCGCTGATTGCGCAAATGGTCGCGCGGCACATCTTCAAATTTCAGCGCCGGGCCGCGCTCCAACAGCAAAACGCGAAAGCCCGCTTCGCATAGAATGCCAGCAACTGTGCTTCCCGCCGCACCTGCGCCTATGATAATCGCATCATACGATTGCATATTCAAAATCCAAACCCGTTATAAGGCGTGCGCCCCGTTAAAAAACTAATGGCGCCCAAAACACCGAGAGCAATTTGCACAATATAAAGCATTAACGCCATTTGAAAAGCACGATTGGTTTTTAACGGACGCCCGCCTTTTATACCAACCATGTGGCTAAATCCATAACTCATTGAGGCAGTAATCAAAGTAATGATTAGCAAGCCGGGAATGCTATTCGTCACAAGTTGCCAGCGGCCAGACAAGGTTTCACTTAAGGTCATAGATTTTTGGTCTTCAAGCGCATTAACATACGGCATCATAAACCACATAGCGCCACAAAGCAGGGCAAACAAGTAGTTGCCGCCTTTCCAACACCAATAATCAAGTTTTGACTTAGGAAACGACTGACCTGAATTTATCTGTCGAGAAAGCCGATCATCTGCCATGAGGTTTTCTCCCGATTACCGCCGTTGCCGGGGTCGGCATAGTAGCCTTCGGCGCTGTGATTGAGCATCGCTTCAAAAAACTGGCGAGGATTAATAGCCCACTCGCTTTGCACTTCGCCACGTTCAATGCAGGCAAGCAACTCATCCTGCGCGGCCTCGTTTAGCGTTACAAAGTCTTGCGCGTAGCGCGCTTGCGCTTCCTGGTTCAAAGAGTCTAATCCGGCACGATAAAGTTCGAGCGAAGACGCTAAATCACCTTCTAACTGGCGTGCCAGATAATCGCCGGCGCCATTATCCCAGGCGTTGAGAAATTCATCGGTGGGAATCAAGCGATTGAAAGCGGCGCGCAGCGTAGCAATTTGTTGGTCGGAGAAAAATGGGGAAAGTGACATGAAACCGTTTTCTAATTGAGCCGAAGTGTAGCAATGTAACGATCAAAGGCATGAATCAGGGCCAATAAGACAGATAACACCTAAATAGAAAACAGCAGATTTTACGCTTGCGAAACGCCCTTGAAATAGAAGCGCGCTACAATCCCATCGAGTCGGAAACGGGCGCCTGTTTCCCATCGCGCGGGCGTCCGTTTCCGGCTTACTTACTTCTGCTCTTCCTACGACTTTTCTCACCACTTTATCCAGCGCGCAAGCACTTTCAAAGCTCATTCAAAGCTCATTCAAATAGTGCTATCACTCTTTTTACCCACGCGTAATATAGTTGAAACACAAGTTAGTTACCTTATTAGTGGCGCTGAGTAATGCGAATTGGCGAGAAGCCGGCTGGAAACAGGGACACAGACCGGAATAACGCAAAACCGCGTGCTTTAAGCGCACATTTATTTGGAGGTGTTGCATTTGCGACACAATATCAAAAGTTGTATTAAAAGCCGTCTTATTTTAGCAGGCGCCCTTGCCGCAACAATGGGCTTAGTAGGAAGCCGTCCGGCCCTCGCCACGCCAAGCACTCTGGGATTCTATCCCTCGACCGACCTTGTAGCCGACCGTGGCTTCCACCTGGACATTGACACTTATCGTGCCAATGGAATCAGTGACCCCGGCTTCGACACCGGCGGCATTACGGCTGGTTTTGGCAACACCGAAAAAGCCTTTGGCCGCACCGAGGCCGGTTTCGATTACGTTTCTTCGGGGGCCGCAACGGGCCTTGGAGATCGCTTGTTATTCAATGCCAAAACGCAGCTTTACAGCAACCCCGACGCAGGTCTGCGCGTTGTCGGCGGCGGTTGGCTGTTGGGTGGCCGGGGTGCAGGCGCGCCCAACATTGGTTACGTCGCCGGCTCTAAAGCCCTTAAACAGGGCCGCGTCACTTTAGGTGTGGCGCACGCTTTTCGCGACCAGCCTGCTGGCACTAGCGAAACCTTTTTGCAGTTGGGCTACGACCGGACGCTAACCAGCAAACTCTCCTTCGCTGCCGACTTTTACAGTGGCAAAGGCCCCTTTAGCGGCATTCAACCCACGCTTTACTACGCGGTTAATGATAAAGCCAGCTTTGGCATCGGCTATTTCTTCAACAGCGAACCGACAGGCGGCGCCAACAACGATCAGTTGTATCTGTGCTTCGATTACAACTTTGGCGGACGCTCACAAACCCAGGCCAACCCGGCTCCGGCTGTGGCACCACAATAAACTTTCATAACAGCGACTAATACGCCGCGCCCACCAGGCTCGGTCATTAGTTAAAATAGGGACGGGCGATAAGAAATCGCCCGTCCCTATTGTTATCTGTATTACCGTTTCACGATTCAGTTGCACCTCGTAAGGAGCGCTTTTCTCATGCCCGCACGTCGCCCACAAGCCGCCAAGGTTGTTTCTAAAGTTGCACCAAAAACAAACAAAAAACAAAAGTCGGAAAACTCCGAAATTGAAGAAAACCTATCTCCCGAAAATGAAGCCGAAAGCAGCCGTGACTTCATTTTGCACGCCGCGCAAGATCGGCGTGTGAAATTCGTGCGCCTGTGGTTTACGGATATTCTGGGAATGCTCAAAAGCACCGCCATTGTGGCGGATGAGTTGGAAGCAGCGTTAGAAGAGGGCATCACCTTTGATGGCAGCGCCATTGAAGGTTACGCGCGCCAGGATGAAAGCGACATGATCGCGCGTCCCGACCCAAATACTTTCACCATTTTGCCGTCACACTCGCGCGAAATGAGTGATGAAATGGGGGTCGGCGGCGGAACAGTGGCCCGTTTGTTCTGCGACATTTATAACCCTGACGGCACGCCATCCGAGATTGACGGGCGCTTTCTTTTACAGCGCCAACTGCGTGTTGCCGCAAAGCTCGGCTACACCTTTTATGTCGGGCCGGAAGTGGAGTTTTTCTACTTCAAACAAGCACCGGGCAACGGCAAAACCCAACTCGAAGGCTTGGATGAAGGCGGCTACTTCGACATGACGCCGATGGATATTGCCAGCCCTTTGCGCCGCAAAACCGCGCTGACGCTGGAAAAAATGGACATCGGCGTGGAATCTTCGCATCATGAAGCCGCACCCAGCCAGCACGAAATTGATTTACGCTACACCGATGCCTTAACAATGGCCGACAGCCTGATGACTTTTCGCCTGATTGTCAAGGAAGTCGCTGCCGAAAGCGGCTACTACGCGACGTTCATGCCCAAGCCGCTGACCGATTGCAATGGCAGCGGTATGCACATCAACATGAGCCTGTTTCGCGGCGGCGAAAACGCTTTTTTCGATGCCAAAGACCCGGAACATCTCAGCCCCATTGCACGCCAGTTCATCGCCGGCCTTTTGCGCCACGCGCGCGAACTGACGATTTTTACCAATCAATGGGTGAACTCTTACAAGCGTCTGGTGCCCGGTTTTGAAGCGCCGACGCGCGTGACCTGGGCCATGCGCAACCGCGCCGATTTGATTCGCGTGCCAAGCTTCAAGCCGGGCCGCGAAAGCAGCCGCCGCGTAGAATACCGCTCGCCCGATGCCGCCTGCAACCCCTATTTGGTTTTTGCTTTGCTTTTGGCCGCCGGGCTGGAAGGCATTAAGCAGAACTATTCGCTGCCGCCTCAAACCGGTGAAAGCGAAGATAACTACGAAATCTTGCCGTCTAACTTAAATGAAGCCATCATAGTGGCACAAAACAGTGCCCTGGCGCGACGCGTGCTGGGTGATGCCTTGCTTGAAAAGTTCTTGGCAAACAAGCGTCTCGAATGGGAAAATTACCGCCGACAGGTTCATCAGTATGAACTCGAACGCTATATGGGAATTTTGTGACGCAAGTGTAGGGGCGCAACCTGTTGCG
>DASWNL010000540.1:0-4941 GCA_036399215.1 Abditibacteriaceae bacterium | reverse complement strand
CTCCTGCCTCCTGCCTCCCGCCGATTGCCTCCCGAAAAGACCTTCCGCTCCTTAATCTGACGCCGCTGCACATCGCGCGTAATTGGAGCAAAGCCGATGTCTTAATTGGTGAATATCAAGGTCAGAAAGTCGTTGTCAAAGACTTAAAGCCGCGTGCGCTATGGTTTCGACTTTTGGGTGGACGCTACACCATGCAGCGCGAATGGCGGGCGCTGGAAGCCTTAAAAGGTTTACCTGGAGTTCCCGCTCCCATTGCCCTGATTGATGCCGATTGTTTCGTAATGGAGTTGCGTGAAGGCACACCATCAAAAAAGCTAAAGCGTGGCGATGTAAGTGAAAGCACCTTGCAACAGTTGGAAGCGCTGCTAAGGGAAATGCATCGGCGCGGCGTGACGCACGGCGACTTGCATGGCGGTAATATCCTGGTGGACGAGCAGGGCCGGGTTTCTTTGATTGATTGGGCGACGGCTTCCTTTTTCGGCCCTTCGCCCAAAGGCCCAAAAGCCGTTTCGTTTGCCAACTGGCGCGCTTTAGATGAGCGGGCTTTGCTCAAAGTGAAACTCTCGCACGCACCGCACAGCATTACGCCGCGCGAACGTGAGATTTTATTAAATGGGCCGTCAGGATTGTATCGCTTCGTGAAAAATTTGCGCTTCTTGCTGCAAAAAGCACGCGGCAAAAATCCCTCGCGCCAATGGATGTATGCGGGCGCCGAAGTGCGCGAGATGCTGGAAGAAATTGATTTTAACCCTCACCCGGCCTCCCCCAAAGGGGGAGGAGTTTTCCCTCCCACTGAGAGGGGTTAGGGGAGGGTAAACAGGAGAACCTTTTGTCACAAGATGTAACCGAAAATACGCCGCCTGTAGAACACGCGGTTGGCGTGATGAGCAAGCCGGCTACGGAAAAATTAAAGTTGCTCTTTGTTTTCGCTTTGCTTGGCCTGGCGATTTATTTTTCGCGCCCTACGGTGCCTTCGCTGATTGTCGGCTTCATCCTTGTGATGTTCGGCAACTTTTGGCGCATCTGGGCCGGTGGCCATCTAACGCGCAACAAGCGTCTTGCTGTTTCGGGGCCGTATGAATATACGCGCAATCCGTTTTATCTGGGGCGTTTTTTGTATATCATTGGCTTTGCCTGCATGGCCGGTTTAGGCTTCAATCTGCGCGACACCAACAACCTCATTCTCAGTGGAATTTTCTTAGTGGCGATCATCGTCTTTTTTGGCGTTTACATGCCACGCAAGGAGCAGCGCGAAGGTGATCGCTTGTTGGAAATCTTTGGCGACGAATATGCAACATATCGCCAGAACGTGCCGCCTTTGTTTCCGCGCCTCTCTCCTTATCGCACCAACCCGCGCCCCTGGAGCAAAGATTTGTTTTTAGGCAAAGACGAAACCTTTGGCGGTAACAAGGAACACTGGACGATTCTTAGCGTGTTACTTATCGCCGTGTTGTTTTTAGTTCGTTATCTGACTTTGCCGCCACAGACTAATTTCCAATGAGTGAATCGCAAAAAACTTTTGAACGCCCGGTGATTGATCATTACGGCGAACACGTCGAAGATTTGGTGAAAATCGCCGTTGAAGATAATGGCGAACCGTTAGTTGATATTTTTGAAGTCTGCCCCGAATTGCTCTGGGCTGTGCAAAGCCCGCGTTGGGATTTTCCACGTTCGGGTCTGGCCCGCCTTTCAGTTGCGCATATGCTCAAACAAGCGCAAGAAGCCTTGCCCGATGGCTTGCATTTGGAAATTGTCGGCGCCTTCCGGCCCTTTGAAATTCAAAAGCAAATGTATGAACGTGCGCGGGCGGAGCTAAAAGAAAAACATCCTGAGTGGGACGAGGAACTGCTGACGGATTACGTTAACGTGTTTTCCGCGCCGCCTATTTGGGACACACCGCCACCGCACACCACCGGCGGCGCCGTAGATTTATTCATCAGCACCGAAAACGGTGAACGTCTCGACATGATTTCGCCCCTGGAAATGGGCTGGGACAGCGCGCCGATGTTCGTCGAAGGATTAGGCGAAACGGCTATTAAAAATCGCGCTTTGCTGCGCCAGGTTTTGGAAGGCGCGGGTCTAACTAACTTTCCCGGCGAATGGTGGCACTGGACATGGGGTGAACCGGGTTGGGCCTTGCGAACGGGAAGAACTGTCGCGCTTTATGGCGCTGTGCCCGAAGATAAAATCCCCGATTGGCAGCCGCCAGAGCAAAAATAAAAGCGCGCCGCGAGTTCATTACAAACTCGCGGCGCGCTTTTATTTTTGCTTTCGTTGGATGTAAGCATCATTCCCTAAAAGTAGTGAGAACGGATTGCCCCATCATAACGACCGCTTTGCAGACAACAGTTTTTGAAACCGGCGGCCTGAATGGCAGGGACAAAGATCGTTGCGGCCTAACTTTTCGCATAGCTCCTTATTTCCGTGAACCACGCGGTTTCCGCGCTTGACTTTGGTTTCGGAGGGGAAGCCCCGGCGGCGCTTGCTGGTGCGCTCAAAAGCAGGACAGTTCCTCTAACTCTTTTTCCTTTTCCTCGATGATGTGCTGTTCCATGACGGCACCTCCTTTTCTAATTGGCCTTGTTATTCTGTCATAGATAAGTCGGCAGAGACAAGGCAAGAATCAGCGTTGCTCCATCTCGCTGCTGACTACTAAGCCACGTTCGTCAATTAAGTTGAAGAACCAGGCTGTTGCGCCTTCAGGCAAAAGGACACTGGCTTTACCGTTTTCAATTGATGCCGGAATCGTTTCCCATAGGCGATCTTTCCACGGGCCGTTTGTGGCTTTGATAAACAGCAATTCTGCTTTAGTGATGGGCGTTTTTGTCGTGAATGCGGCCCAGGCGGTTTGGGCGTCATGTCCCGATTTCTCAATTTTTGCTAAGGGCGTTGCACCTTTCAAAATGCTATTGGCGAAAGCGTGAATCTCTTCGGGGTTCTCACCCGCGCCACCATGACCGTGCGGCATTCGCAGGCGAATAGCTAAAGTGTCTGGCCCCGGCGCGGCGCGATACGATTTCTGGTGCGAATCGAGTGGGTAGGCGAAATCGTTGGTGCCGGTTACCCACAGCATGGGCATCTTGGCCTGAGGCAAATAAACGGATGGATCCCAGAGGCTCAGCCACTTCTGGCCGCGCTCTTTCATGCCATCAATTGAGTCTTTCCATGTCGAGTTTTCGCCCAAGAATCCGCTGCCATAAACCGGCGCTGCAAAGCGAAAGCGATTGTCCACGCCTGCCACAATGCAAGTGAGATAGCCGCCCCACGAAATGCCGGTGATGCCAATGCGGTTGGCATCTATTTCAGGTCGCGAGCGCAAAAGCGAGTGCGCCAAAATCACATCGGCCACAGCGTGATACGTCCATTGATCTTCAAGAGGTTGGTCTATCTGGTCGAAGCCGCCCCAACCGGGTGGGCCGCTCCATTCATGGCGCGGGCGCTTGCCATGCTCTCCGCCGGGCACACTGCCACAGGTATCCATCGCGATAGCGGCATAGCCCCGCTTATTCCATAAGCGCACCCAGTCAGCGAAAGCGGTTCCTCCTCCGCCGTGCACCAAAACCATTGCCGGCACTTTTTCATTTGGGGCGTGCTCCGGCATTCCAATCCAGGCGAAAATGCGTGTTGGCTTGCCTTTCCAGTGCAAGCCATCATAAAAAAGAGCTTCCACGCCGGGTTCTTTGAAATCGGGCACTGGATAGGTTTTAGGTGCAGACGAGAGTTTTTCGAGACTCCACATTGGGGCGGCTTCTGCCTTGACAGGCTGCGAAAAACCCATTTGTAACATAAGAAGCGTAAAAAGGCACGAAAAACGCAAAAAAGACGGCGGCGACGCTCTTTTGCCATGATCTCCGATGAGATTACGTTGGTATTCCGGCATGGTCATTATTTGGTTGCTCCTTCGCGTTTTTAGGTAATCCTTATGCAACACGTCAAACTCCACACGATGGAAACTATAACTTACACCAATCCGGTGTGGGATGGTTACTTTGCCGATCCATTTGTGTTGAAGCACAAGGGCGAATACTGGGCGTATGGCACCAGCCCAAACGCCCCGGACAGCAAGCGTTTTCAAGTTTTACATTCCAAAAATTTAATCAACTGGCAGTATGTTGGTGGCGCTTTGGAGCCGCTTGAAGGAGATTTTCATTATTACTGGGCGCCTGAAGTAGCCTATCGAAACGGCACTTTCTGGATGTATTACTCGGCATCCGACTGGGAAGTGCCCAATCATCGTTTGCGTCTTGCGACTTCCCGTAACCCCCAGGGGCCGTTTCGCGATAGTGGTGAAATTTTGTTGCCCCAGGAAGATTTCACGATAGACGCCCACCCATTTCGTGACCCCAGAGATGGGAAGTGGTATCTGTTTTTCGCCAAGAATTACTTTGAAGGCCGAGTGGGAACCGGTTTGGCCGTTGTCGAACTGGGCGATGACATGAAGCCGTGTGGCGAAGTCCGAGCCTGCCTGCGCGCCAGTGCGGATTGGAAAATCTTTGGTCGCGATCTTACTGTTTATGGCCAAACCTGGGATGCCTGGCATACCGTGGAAGGGCCAAGTGTGATTTTTCATGAGGGGTTGTATTACTGCTTGTATTCGGGTGGCAACTGGGAAGGCGAAGGTTACGGTGTGGGCTTTGGCGTGGCCGAGCATCCTCTTGGCCCCTGGCGCGATGACTGGAATTTTGAAGGTGCCGTCGTGTTGCGCGGCGTGCCTGGCCAGGTGCTTGGCCCTGGTCATAACTCGGTAGTGATTGGGCCGGATAATAAAACTCCTTATATTGTTTATCATGCATGGGATGCGGCACATACAGCGCGGCGCATGTGTATTGATCCACTCATCTGGACAGCCGAAGGCCCACGCTGCCAGGGGCCGACCTGGACGCCGCAAACGCTTACTCAAGTCAAAGCAAAAACTTTGAATCTTCGCAAAAACAAGCGGCT
>DASWNL010000539.1:0-4337 GCA_036399215.1 Abditibacteriaceae bacterium | reverse complement strand
AAATTATTTCTCTGCCGCGTTTGTGTTTTAAATACCGCCTCCCGCCGTCCGCCTCCCGCCTACCGAATATACGCTTCGGTCACATACTGCCTCATCATGCGGTGGGTGTTGAAGTAGCAGGCGTTTTTGCCGATGGCGCCTTTCATGATCTTGATCCACTGCGCCTTGTCGCCGTAGTAAGCCGGAAGTAGCTTATGTTCGAGCTTGTCGTAAAGATCGTTTAAGTCCAGCGATTCATCTACGGCTTCAAGGCTGGTTTCTTTTGCTTCGGGGCCGATGCTCCAACCGGTTACATCCTCGACCCAGCCTTCAATCCACCAACCGTCTAAGACGCTGAAATTCGGCACGCCGTTATGGGTGGCTTTCATGCCCGATGTGCCGGATGCTTCACGGGGACGCAGCGGCGTATTCAGCCACACATCAACGCCAGCCACGATTTGCAGGGCTAATTCCATTTCGTAGTTTTGCAGGTAAACAATCGTCACCTGTCCGGCAAGTTCACGGGCGCATTCGATGATGCGATGAATGTTATCTTTGCCGCCGCCGTCTTTGGGGTGCGCTTTGCCCCCGTAAACGACTTGCAGTTTGCCGCCGGCAATTTTGGCCAGACGTTGTGGATCGCGAAATAACAAATCGGCGCGCTTGTAAGGTGTAGCGCGACGCGCGAAGCCTAACGTGAGAATATCCGGGTTCATCTCAACGCCGGTGCGTTGGCGAATGATGTCAAATAATTCGCGCTTGATGGCCTGATGGGTGTCCCAGATGCGATGGTCGGGCACGTTGTCCACGCGCACAAAAAGTTCCGGTTCTTCGCGCCAGCCGGGAATGTATTCATCGTAAATGTCGGCGAACTTTTTATGTGTCCAGGTGCGCGTATGCACGCCGTTAGTAATCGAGCGAATGTCGTGGCCGGGAAACATGGAGCGCGACACTTCGCCGTGTTTTTTCGCTACGCCATTTTGGAACTCGCTGAGATTCATGCCCAGCGTGGTCATGTTCAATTCGCCTTCGCCGCCAATTCTTTTGAGCATGTCGAGCGGGAAGTAATCGCCCAAAACCTGTTGCACTATGTTGTAGTGAAAACGGTCGTGTCCGGCTTCGACGGGCGTGTGCGTGGTGAAAACGCAGAGTTCGCGCACCGCCTCGCGGTTCCACACCTGATCCTCCGACCATACGCTTTCGATGTCCTGCTTGTGGCGTTGCAAAAGTTCTAAAGTTAGCAGTGCGGCGTGGCCCTCGTTCATGTGATATTTCTTGACCGTGTAGCCCAAACTTTGCAACATGCGCACGCCGCCAATGCCCAAAACCGCTTCCTGCTTGCAGCGATAAAGCTCATCGCCGCCATACAAATGATAAGTGATGCCTTTGTCCCAATCATGGTTTTCAGGTAGATCGGTATCCAGAAAAAAGACGGGCAAAATGCTGCCGCCTGCACCTTTAATATCCAGGCGCCAGGCTTGAATCCAGACCTCGCGCCCTTCGATTTGCACCTTAACACGATTGGGCAAAGGCTCCATGAAATCGCCGGGATTCCAGTTGACCGGATGCTCTTGTTGCCAGCCATCAAGTGTTAGTTCCTGACGAAAGTAACCCTTGCGATAGAGCAAGGAAACGGCGACCATCGGCAAGCCCAAATCGGCGCACGATTTCAGGGTGTCGCCAGCCAAAACGCCCAACCCGCCCGAATAAGTGGGAATATCGGTTTGCAAACCAATTTCCATCGAAAAATAAGCAATGCGCGAATCGCGCAGGGATAAATCAGCCACTAAAACCCTCCAAAGCAAACGCTGCTTTAATAAACGTTTTTGCGAACGTGTTCAGTAATGTCTCGCAAGGATTATTACAAAATAGGGCAGACCGCGTCCGAACAGGGAGCGAATTGCTAAACTTCGGGCGCCGCTTAGAATTTCCATTCTCCACCGGAGGAATCCATAATGTCCGAAAACCAAAACCCGTCCCAAGACTTGTCATCGCTTGCCAGAGAAGGCGAGGTGTTCGCGCCTTCTGCTGAGGTAATCGAACGCGCCTATGTCAAAGATTTTGATGCGCTGCACGCGCAAAGCATCGCCGACCCCGCCGCCTTCTGGGCCGAACAGGCCCAACAACTCGACTGGTTCGAGCCGTGGCAGGAAACCATGCAGTGGCAAACTTCACCGCCCGAATTGAAATGGTTTGTCGGCGGCAAGTTCAATATCTCGGTTAATGCCCTGGATCGTCATGCTAACTCGGCGCGGCGTAACAAAGTCGCGTTTTTCTGGACAGGTGAGCCGGATGCCAGTGGAGTTGTACCTGAACGCACTTTCACTTACGGCCAGCTTTCACAGCGCGTCAATCAATGCGCCAACGCTTTAAAGAGACTCGGTGTAAAAGAAGGCGACCGCGTCACGCTTTATATGGCGCTCACGCCCGAACTACCGATTGCCATGCTGGCCTGCGCCCGCATCGGCGCCATTCATTCGGTTGTTTACGGTGGTTTTTCCGCGCCCGCTTTGAAGAGCCGCATGGAAGATTCGCAATCGAAGGTGCTCATCTGCACCGATATCGGTTATCGGCGCGGCAAGCAGATCAATCTGAAAAGCATCGCCGATGAAGCGGTCGAAGGGCTGGACTTTATTGAAAAAGTTCTGGTTTACCGGCGCGGTAATAGCGAACTGAAAACCGAGCGCGAAATGGATTTTGCGGCTGCACTTGATGCTGAATCTTTCCACTGCGAAGCAGCCCAACTCGATAGCGAAGCACCGCTCTTTTTCCTCTACACATCGGGCACAACCGGCAAGCCCAAAGGCGTGGTTCATACGCATGGCGGCTATGCAGTCGGCACCAGTTATACGCATAAAATTTGTTTCGATTTGCACGACGAAGACATTTACCTTTGCACCGCCGACCCCGGTTGGATTACCGGGCATAGTTATGTGGTTTATGGCCCTTTGATTAACGGCGCGACGGTGCTGTTGGCCGAAGGTGCATTGGATTTTCCTGATCCGGGCCGTTGGTGGAGCATCGTCGAAAAGTATCGCGTCAACATCTTTTATTCAACGCCCACCGCTATTCGTGCCTTGATGCGCTTTGGCGAAGAGTGGCCCGCCAAATATGACTTGTCTTCGATTAAAGTGATGGGCACCGTTGGCGAGCCGATTAACCCTGAAGCCTGGCTGTGGTATCACAAAAACATTGGCCGCGAACAGGCGCCGATTGTAGACACCTGGTGGCAAACCGAAACCGGGCAGTTCATGATTTCAACCGTGCCCAGTTACCCCACCAAGCCCGGTTCGCCCGGCAAGCCTTTGCCCGGCATTGAAGCGGCGATTGTTGACCGCGAAGGCAATGAAGTCGAGCGTGGCAAGGGCGGCTTCCTGGTTATCAAGAAACCGTGGCCGGGCATGATGCGCACTATCTATAAAGATGCTGAACGTTACGCGACTTATTGGAACACCATTCCCGGCTTTTATTCAGCGGGCGATGTGGCGACGCAAGATGAGGACGGCTATTTTCGCGTCATGGGCCGCGCTGATGATGTAATGAACGTGTCAGGTTATCGCATCGGCACGGCGGAAGTGGAAAGCGCTCTGGTTTCGCATCCGGCGGTGGCCGAAGCTGCCGTTATTGGCAAGCCCGACCCCATCAAAGGCGAGAGCATCAAAGCCTTTGTCATTTTGCGCCAGGGACACGAAGCGGGTGATGATTTGTTAAAAGAGTTGAAGCAGCACGTGCGTGAAGAACTCAGCCCGATTGCCATTCCCGGAGACATCGAATTTGTGCCGAGCCTGCCTAAAACACGCTCCGGCAAAATCATGCGCCGCGTTTTGAAAGCCAAAGAACTCGGCGTCGAACCGGGTGATATTTCCACGCTGGAGGATTAGTTTTCAGCAACGGATGAACATAGGTGAACACGGATAGTTCTGGCTTCTCAGGATTCATCTATGTGCACTGGCAGCTAAATTTTGCTTATATCCTTCTAAAGTTTGGCCTTGTGCCGTTTTCCATTCGATCCATCCGTTTGCAGCGCGTCCTAATACGATTCCTGCTGCTGCCGAAGGAGTAGTTGTTGCGTAGGCACGAGAAAAACTTATTCTTCCTTGTTGTTGGATTAGCACACCCGAATTTAAAAGTTCCTGGCGCAGTTTTAAAACTGATTCCGGGCAACTTGACACGGTAGTATGACGCACGAAGGAGTCGGTTAAAATAACCAAAGACCCATTTTTAAATTCCGCTTTGGCGTCGGCGCCATCCGGCCCTCTCAGAAGAAAAAGTGGGACTTCAGACGATTCTATGGTCTGAGGTTGTGAAATGGACGCTGGTGAAATAGGCGTTGGTGAAACGGGCAGTTCTGGTGGTGA
>DASWNL010000538.1:0-3460 GCA_036399215.1 Abditibacteriaceae bacterium | reverse complement strand
CGCAGGGGGCCGCGCGGCCTAATGTGTTGTTCATTGCCGTAGATGACCTCAAACCGCTGTTGGGTTGTTATGGAGATGCGACGATTAAATCGCCGAATGTTGATCGTTTGGCACGGCGCGGTGTGCGCTTTGATCGCGCCTATGCCAATCAAGCAGTATGCGCGCCCTCGCGCAATGCCCTCATGACCAGTCTTCGTCCGCAAACACTCGGCATTTACGATTTGGGCACTAATTTTCGCAAAGCGCGGCCCGATGCCGTCACGCTTACGCAAAGTTTCATGAAAGCCGGCTACCGCGCCGAAAGCATCGGGAAAATCATGCATCGCGGTCACGGCAACGATGAAGATGCCGCTTCATGGAGCGTGCCGCATACCATGCCGGGCGGAAATTATGCCTTGCCGCAAAACCTCGAACAGCGCCAGCAGAGAGTTCGTGAAGCGAAAGCGCGCGGCGCGAGCCAGCGTGAAATTGATGTGCTTTCTAAAGGCCCGGCTACCGAAATAGCTGACGTGCCGGATAACGCTTATGGTGATGGCAAAATCGCCGATGAAGCCATCAAGCGCTTACAAGCCGCTAAAACTCGGCCCAATCAACCGTTCTTTTTAGCGGTTGGTTTTTACAAGCCGCATTTGCCGTTTGTAGCACCCAAAAAGTATTGGGATTTATACGACGCGAACTCTTTTAAGTTGGCCGAAGTGCAAACTCCGCCGGTTGGAGCGCCCGAATTCGCGCCACAGTTTGGCGGCGAACTGCGAAATTATGACGGCATACCGGATACAGGCCGCTTGCCGGATGAGTTGCAGCGTCACCTGATTCATGGCTATCATGCCTCGCTCAGTTTTATGGATGCTCAACTGGGCCGCGTTTTGGATGCTCTTGATGCCAATGGTTTGGGGCAAAATACCATCATTGTTTTGTGGGGCGATCACGGCTGGCATTTAGGCGATCACGGCCAATGGTGCAAGCACACCAACTATGAGCAGGCGGCGCGGATTCCATTGATTGTAAGTGCGCCAGCAATGAAAAGCGATGTCGGCACGCAGGCGCTCGTCGAAACGGTTGATCTTTATCCGACATTGTGCGAATTGGCTGGTGTGCCGGTTCCGCAGGGATTAGAAGGCGTTAGTTTTGTGCCGGTGTTGAAAGATCCAACAGTTGCTGCCAGAGATTCGATTATTCACGTCTATCCGCGCCGCGATATGATAGGGCGCGCCATTCGCACTCCGCGTTATCGTTTTGTTGAGTGGAAAAAGCCCGGAGCGCCGGTTGATACCGCCGTTTTTGAGCTTTACGATTATGAAACCGACTCATTGGAAACAAAAAACTTAGCGGGCGAAAAGCCGGAAATCATGGCGCAATTAAAAGCCATTTTAGCGCGCCATCCAGAGGCCAAACCGCAGATAAAAACGGATGAGATTGCCGCAGCAACGTCGGCTTCAGCGTCAACTGCAAAACCTGGCCCCGACCGCGCTGCGATGTTTCTACGCCGCGATAAAAACGGCGATGGTCAACTGACGCGCGAGGAGTTTCTCCTCGGCCAACCCGACCCTTTAGAGGCGCCTAAGCGCTTTCCTTTGTTCGATACCAATAAAGACGGCCTGCTCAGCAAAGAAGAGTTCATTAACGCCGGCAAGCAAGGCGTGAGGTAGGGCGATTTTACAACTGGTGAAACGCTTGCCGAATCTGCTGTTCAGTTTGGGCTATGCGGCGCGAAGAAAATAATGCCCGCGCCGACCAGACAAATAGCCACGCCTAAAATATCCCATTTGTCAGGCTTGATACCTTCTGCCGCCCATAACCAAATCAGCGAAACCAGGATGTAAATGCCGCCGTAAGTCGCATAAGCGCGCCCTGCGTTTGCAACATCAACTCGTGTGAGAGCCACTGCAAAAACAATTAACGACAAGCAACCTGGAATCAGCCAGAAAACAGAACGACCTTGACGTAACCATGCCCAAAGTGAATAGCACCCGGCAATTTCAGTGACAGCAGCTAATAAAAACCATGCCAGTGTTTTCATGGATCAGTGTCAGGACGCCAGACCCATTTCGTCCTTAATGAAGGCTTTGGCTCCTTTTGGCCCGGTTATCTCCAACCAAAGCGGGCCTTCGTTTGCCTCCGCCGTGAGTTTGATGGTGAGAAACGAACAACAATCTCGCTCCAGACGAAGCAATTGCATCACATCTTCCAACCGTTGCGCGCTACCTTCAAAGCGCAAAGCGTAACCGTTGGGAAGTGACTTCTGCTCTTTAACCTGGGATTTGAGTTTTTGCAGAACTTGCGTGCGACGCTTTTGAAACTCCGGCGGATTGAGTTTGCAAATAATGGGTTGAGATAAAGTTGGCATAGCTTTATTTTTGGCCTTGTTCGGCTTGACGATTTGAGATGGCGTTTTACCTGATTTGTCGTGTGTTGGGGCAGCGCCTGCCGGACGGTTGGCTTGCGACCAAACGACGGGCGCTGAAACGCTGATGACTACCAGCAGAGCTGCAATCTTTCCTGTCAGTGTCAAACGCATCGAACTCTCTCCCTCATATGCGGGTCGTTCCTTAACATGGGGCCGCCCGGATGTCTTACATAGCTGTGGAAGGGTGTCTTACAGTGACCTGAATTATAATCTCTATCTTTCCAGACCGAGTAAATATTGGTCAACGGTAACAAACGCTTCGGCGGGCAAATTCAACTGCCGCAAGCGTTCGAGCAGGCGATCTGCTTCGCGCTGACTGCCGGGCTTGTCGGATTGACGTAAGCGCATTTCTCCATCGCGCAATGCCGCAGCGCGTTCTAAATTTGAGCGGCCTGGGCCGGCTAAGGCGTTATAAATCTCTAAGGCTTTGACATTATCGCCTGCGGCTACAAAAGCGCGGGCGGCCAGAAACGAAGCGGCACTTACCTGATAAGCCGTTCCCATCGGAGAGGACAAAGCCTGGCTACGCGCCGCCATGAAAAGCTGTGCGGCTTCACTGCTGCGGTCTAATTGTAAATCGAGGAGAGCTGCCTGTTTCAAGGTATCGTAATTGATGGGCAAGGCGCGCAGCAGTGCCTCGCGCTCCTGCAAGGCAGCGGGATTCTGGCGGGCGCCCAGCAAGACTTTGGTATGGGCCAAACGCAAGTTCAAATCTTGCGGCTCATGTTTAACCGCATTTTCGAAGTAAGTGGCGGCGTCGTCGAATTTGGTGGCGTTGGCAGCGCGTTCGCCCAGTAAAGCTCCCGCGCGCGACGCCAAAATCGCATCCGCGCTTTGTGCAAGTGGCACTAATTCATCAAACGCGGCGTTCCATTCGCGCGCTGCTGCTGCGGCTTCAGCATCAGATTGCACCGACTGCGCTGAAGTATCAGCGCTGGCTTTAGCCTTGGCCTTAGCCGTAATCTTTTCCCAGAACTGCACGCGCACAATTTTGGCATAAGGGTCGGGATTAGCCTTTAAGGCTTGCACGATGGAGAGCGATAAAACCGGATC
>DASWNL010000537.1:0-3646 GCA_036399215.1 Abditibacteriaceae bacterium | reverse complement strand
TCATCCTTCCTTCATGCGCTCTTTATTTTTCAAAATCTTTCTCTGGTTCTGGCTGGCCATGGCTTTGATGGGCATAGCGCTGTTGGCCGTGACATGGACAACACGCGCTGAGCCTGTGGTGCCGGCCCAGCGCGCTTTTTTAGGCGATGCAATGAAGCAAAACGCCAGAATCGCCGTCTGGCGCTGGCAAAAGCGCGGCAAAGCCGATGTAAACGCTTATTTAGCGCGCATGGAAAATAAAGCGCGTTGCCGCGCTTTTCTGCTGGATGCTGGAGGTAATTTCATTACCGGGCCAACAAGAATTTCCAGCGATGCCGGCATCAAAGCATTAGCTCACCAGGCTACCAAACGCGATGAAGTGGAATTTCAAATTTCCGGCGTGGATTTACGAGCAGCACATCGCGCCAGGGGCAGTGATGGAAAAACCTATGTGCTGTTGGCTTCGATGCCGCGCTCGATTTTAAGCGCCTTGCGCGTTGAACCACGCACACGCTTGTTGCGCATCGGCTCGATGATGCTGGTTACCGGCCTCATATGTTTCATCTTGGCGCGTTATTTGGCCGATCCAGTGGTAAAACTACGCCATGCAACGCAGCGCTTTGCTGCGGGCGATTTGTCGGTGCGCGTGCGCCCACAACTGGGTCATCGCCGTGATGAACTGGCCGATTTAGCAGGTGATTTCGATGCGATGGCGACGCAGATTTCCAGTTTGTTAACGGCTCAACGCCGCCTGTTAGGCGACGTTTCTCATGAACTGCGCACGCCCTTAACGCGCTTGAATCTGGCCCTTGAATTGGCGCGTCGCCATGCCGGGCAGGACGCTACGCCGGCTTTGAATCGCATAGAACATGAGGCCCAACAGTTAAACGCGTTAATCGAGCAACTTTTGGCGCTCTCACGGTTGGAAAGCGGCGATAAGAAGCCTTCGCATGTCTCAATTGATCTGTCGCAAATGCTAAGCGACATTGTGGGCGATAGCCATTTAGAAGCCGATGCCACCTGCCGCCAAATAACGGTTCAAGCGGAGGACTGTTTTGTCGAAGGCATACCTGCCATTTTACGTAGTGCAATCGAAAATGTTATACGCAATGCCCTGCATCACACACCGGAAAACAGCAGCATCGAAATCCGTTTAACCTGTGAAGAAAAAATGGCGTTGTTGACCGTGCGCGATCATGGCCCTGGCGTGCCGGAAATGGCTTTGAGCGAAATTTTCCGTCCTTTTTACCGGGTGGATGATGCGCGCGACCGGCCAAAGGGAAGTGCAAGCGGCGGTGCGGGCTTGGGTTTAGCTATCGTCGAGCGCGCTGTTACCTCACACAGCGGCCAGGTGCACGCTTCCAATGCAGCCGACGGCGGGTTAGTTGTGGAAATTCATATTCCTCGATAAATTCCGCGAAAAGCCTGAGACAGTAACAGAAAAAACCGGCTTTGTTGATTTGTAGTTTCAACAGAGCCGGCTTTTTATTTGTAAACGTTTATTCAGCTATCGTGGTGCGATGCGCGCTGCTCCATCAGGAGAAATGGTTTTACGCTGCGTGGTGTAATTGGCAACTGCCTGACGCACCTTCACTCGCGCCGATTGTCGTTGAGCGCTGTTCCAGACGTTGAAATAGGCGTCATTCGCCAGACTCACCGGCATTGCCACGCGCAGGCTATCTCCGGCAGCGATTTCTCGACCTCCGACGCGCAGTGAAACAATGCGCGGCGGGCCACCTCGACCATTAAAAGATACGCTCAGCCCAGAGCCGTGCAAAAACGCCACATCAGCGGTTGGATACTCGCGCACAGCGCGTTCCAAGGCTTCTCGTAACTGCGCGCCAGTCAGCGTTAGCGTCACGATATCGTCATCGCCGAAATTCAACAGAGCATCAACGGCTTCTTGCTCAATGGCTCCAGCGCGCAGAGTGCCGCTCCGTAGCGCGCCGGCGTTAATCAGCGCCAAGTCGCTGCCTGCTGCTCCCTTGAGACTATCAGCCACAAAACGCCCCCAGGCTGTCTCGCTTTTATTGGGCTTTTGGTTATCGAAATCTGCGGTGGCCCTTCCCAAAGCCGCTTGCACGGGCGATGCGCTGAACATGGTTAAAGCGCTCAAAAAAACCAGGCAGATTTTTATTGTGTGTCCAGAATTTAGTCTCATTATTACAGTCACATTCCTCAGTTAGCTTAACCTTGTTGCTAACTCTTTCTTTTTATCTCACCAATTTAGCCAAAACTTCGCGTCGAAGACGATGAAAACTTTAATTTAGTTCCAAAGGGTATAATGCAGTGCCTCTCAAGATTCGACCTGCAATTTGGAAGAATATCTTGTTGGTTGTTTAGAATATCAATTGATGGGTTATAATGGATTTAATCCAAATTTTAGAGCCGCCTCTATTTCTTAAAAGGCGGGCGAAAGGTGTGCCAATGAAAACCGGTTTGAAACCAAAAACCACTGGTTTGATTGCTTTCATGCAAAAAAAGACGTTACAGCAGGGCAAAAGAGCTTTTACGCTGATTGAATTGCTTGTGGTGATAGCGATAATCGCTCTACTCGCCGCTATTTTATTCCCTGTTTTCGCCCGCGCTCGCGAAAATGCGCGGAAGTCGTCCTGCCAGAACAATCTTAAGCAAATTGGTGTTGGTCTTGCCCAATATACTCAAGATTACGACGAAGAAACCACAGGGGCTTTTAAATCTTATTTGAGAGGCACTTACCCCAGCGGCTGTGGCGGGTGTGAGGGGAATAATCCGCCCCAGTGGGTTGGGGACCACGGCTGTCGCGTGAGCTATGCGCAACTCATCTTGCCTTACACCAAAAACAATCAGATTTTTAAATGCCCCTCTATGCCGGCGAACACCGGGATGAATTGGTGTTGTAGCGACCAAATCAATATGGGGCCAAACACCCCTAATCCTGGCCTGCCTACAACTGGCATTAACTATGCCTATAACGTCATGACTGGTGACAGCGGTGGAGCCGGAACGGCGGGACGCGGGGACTGGTCTGGCATTAATCTATCCGAACTTACTGAGGCTGCTGGCACGCTCGTCGTAATGGATGGACGCAGTGCCGAATATAACGCCTGGGTTGATGACCAGACGGATGCCAAAGGAGCCTATACAAATAGGGCAGGCAATGTATACAATTGGCGCGGAACCACCAATTCCAATTGGCCACATTATCGCCACCTCGATACTTCTAACGTCCTATATTACGATGGGCACGTTAAAGCTGTTCAACAAAACAGACTAAAGCCTCGCGATTGGTATGTGGTGAAATAAAGCAGTTTTGAAACCAACTGATAAATAATAAAGGCCTCTGACTAATGAAAGTCAGAGGCCTTTATTATTTATCAGTTGGTTGATTCCACCATAGTAAACAATGGAGAATCACAAAATCAACGGCCACTACCTGGGAGGCATACCTGAAGGCATACCGGAAGGCATACCTGAAGGCCGGCTCCCCGGTCTGTTACGACCATTCCCCAGTTCCTGTTGCTTCTTTTGATAGTCAGCCATGTTTTGAGTTGTTGTTGGTGCTTTGCTTTCCCCTTCATTTTCGGGACTGTTTTTGGGACAACCTGCCAGACAAGCCACGGATAGCACGGCCACACTGGTTACAACAACTCGCTTAACAAGTTCTTTCATAGGCACCTCGTGAGAA
>DASWNL010000536.1:0-6684 GCA_036399215.1 Abditibacteriaceae bacterium | reverse complement strand
GTTTTTCCGTTCTATATCTTACTGATGAAAACCTTCGGTCGGCGCGCGAAATCTACCACCAAAGCCGTGCAGGAGGCTCTTGAAGAGTTTTCAGGCGATGTGCAGGAGCGCGTGGCCGGTATTCATGTGGTCAAGAGTTTCGCCGCAGAAAAGCGCGAGGCCAATTCGTTTTTTCATGGTGCGCGTGGGCTTTATGATCTCACCATGCGCAGCGTGCATGTGACTGCACTTTCCAACTCTTTAACGCAATGGTTGACCAACACGGCGACCTTAATGCTGATCTGGTATGGCGGCTATCGGGTTTTGCACGGCCAAACTTCGGTAGGCACTATTATCGCGTTTACCGTGATGGTGAGAGAGCTTTATATGCCGCTCAATCGCATCAGCGAAATGAACACAATTCTGCATAATTCACTGGCGGCGATTGACCGTGTCTTTGAAGTCTTCGACATTGAACCGGACGTGCGCGAGAAACCGGAAGCGAAAAAACTGGGCCGCATCAAAGGCGCCGTTCACGTGAAGAACGTGACCTTCAGCTATGATGCCGATCAGCCGGTTTTGAGTGACATCAATCTTGATATAAAACCCGGCGAAGTCATAGCTTTAGTCGGCCCCAGTGGGGCTGGTAAATCTACCTTAGTGCAGTTGATTCCAAGATTTTTCGATCCGCAAAGCGGTGAAATTCTCATTGACGGCACCAATTTGCGCGATGTGAACCTGCGCTCTTTGCGCAGCCAGATTGGCGTTGTAGCGCAGGAAACACTGCTCTTTTCGGGGACTGTTCGCGAGAACCTGCTTTACGGCAAGCCAGGCGCCAGTGACCAAGAGATTGAACAAGCCGCTCACGCCGCGCACGCCCATGAGTTTTTGGAAAGATTGCCGGATGGCTATGAAACTCTGTTAGGCGAGCGCGGCGCGAAATTATCGGGCGGCCAAAAGCAGCGCATCGCCATCGCCCGCGCCTTTTTATGCGACCCGCGTATTTTGATTTTGGATGAAGCGACCAGCGCCCTTGACAGCGAAAGCGAAGCTCTCATTCAAGAAGCGCTTGCCAAACTGATGCAAGGCCGCACTAACATCGTTATTGCGCACCGTTTATCAACGATTCTTGGCGCCGACCGCATCGCCGTCATGCAAAATGGGCGCATCATAGACTGCGCGCCGCATAGAGAACTTTTAGAGCGCTGCCCACTTTACGCCAACCTTTACAACACGCAGTTCCATTTGGCGTTGGAAAGTTTGAAGGAAGAGTGATTTTTATGCTTTCATCCATTTTTCATATGTATCATTTTGCTTGTCTGCGCTGTCGCCGTTCGGTGAAGGGGGAGCGTTTTCTTGAAATTAGCACGAAAATACGACAAGAGGGTTGGCGCGTGCGACCACAAAAATGCTCGCAGTGCGGCGGCGAAATGCCGTGCATGGGCAAACACTTCACTCCGCCTCGCCGCAATGATGAAAAACAATGGAAGAAGTTGGAATATTTAATTTCTCAAGGCTGGCCGCGCGCAAATTGGCAAACAACACCAGCGATGTCTCTACGTGAGGTGCGCGAAACTGAACCAGAGCGAATTGAAGGCGCACAAAAGCGTTTACTGATGACAAAGAGCCGGCGCACCCTTGAAAAGCAGATGCAGAAATCACAGCGCCAGAAGACTCGTAAGGCTCGCCAGAAAAAACGCCGCACAGCAAAAGAATGGACGGCACAATGCCAGTATCAAGAACAGGTTGTTGCGAGAATGAAAAATGATTGATCACGTCAACATTGTCGTTGCCGACATCGAACGCGCTGCGCGTTTTTATGGCGAAGTGCTTGGTTTTGTGCGCGGCTTTGAAAAAGTGCTGGAAGGCGTGTGGATTGAAAAAGTGACAGGCGTAAACAACGCAAAAGCATTATGTGTTTTCATGGAAGCGCCGCAGCAAGAGAACCAAAGCAAAACACGTCTTGAATTGCTGCAATTTCTCGCTCCTGAAGGCGCTGGTGTTCAACAAGACTGCTTGCCGAATACACGCGGCATTCGGCATATTGCGTTTATTGTAGATGATTTGGAACGACTCATTGAAAAACTCCATGCCTGGGATGTGGAAATCGTTTCTGAACCAATCGAAGTGCCTTTTGCGGTTGGCGTATTGGGACGTAAAAGGTTGTTTTATTTTTACGATCCCGAAGGCAATTTGTTGGAAGCAGCGGCTTATGGGTAAGAACCATTAAAACCGCTAAACGCACTATACATAATAGGTTTACTTCTAAATTAGTATCAATATTCGCCCCCTTCTGTCCTTCACAACTTTTTACGCGCCTGAAACTTGCATGTGACGTGTGATGATTAACTTTCATCACACGTATGCTTTTGCAAAACAATTCCAATTTTGATCGAGACGTTTTGCTCGATAATTACTACACCGAAATTAAAAGCGTCATTTTAGCGCGGCAGAATCCTGTTACCGGTTTGCTACCTGCCAGCACCGCCATTACTGCGCACGGTGACTATACCGATGCCTGGGTGCGCGACAACGTTTACAGCATTTTAGCCGCGTGGGGCCTGGCTTTGGCTTATCGCAAGGTGGATGCAGACGGCGGACGCTCGTATGAACTTGAAGGTGCGGTTATCAAACTGATGCGTGGCCTACTGTTCGCCATGATGCGACAAGCGCCGAAAGTAGAAGCCTTTAAGCAAACCCAATCACCGCGCGATGCTTTGCACGCCAAATACGATACGCAAACCGGCGGCACCGTTGTCGGTGACGATAAGTGGGGGCATCTGCAAATTGATGCGACTTCGCTTTATTTGCTGATGCTCGGCCAGATGACAGCATCCGGCTTGCCCATTATTCTCACCATTGATGAAGTCAACTTCGTGCAGAATCTGGTGTATTACATCGGGCGCGCTTATCAAACGGCAGACTATGGCATCTGGGAGCGCGGCAATAAAATCAACAGTGGTTTTCCCGAACTCAATGCCAGTTCTATCGGGATGGCCAAAGCAGCGCTCGAAGCCTTAAATGGTCTTGACCTTTTTGGTGTGCGTGGTTCGCAGGCCAGCGTGCTGCATGTTTTGCCCGATGAAATCGCGCGGGCACAAATTACACTCGAATCGCTTTTGCCTCGCGAATCGCGCTCCAAGGAAGTGGATGCCGCGTTGCTTTCGATTATCGGTTTTCCGGCCTTTGCGGTTGATAATGATACTGTTGCCGCGAAAACCCGTGGGCATATCATCGAGAGCCTGTTGGGAAATTATGGCTGCAAGCGTTTTTTGCGTGACGGCCACCAAACAGTTCTTGAAGATCACTCGCGCTTGCACTATGAACCGTGGGAATTAAAGCAGTTTGAAAACATTGAAAGCGAATGGCCGCTTTTCTTTACCTATTTATGGTTGGATGCTCTTTTTCGCGCCGATAATGAAGCAGCTTCCTTGTGCCAGGAGATGCTGGAAAAAGTTTTGGTCGAGCGCGATGGCTTAAAACTGTTGCCGGAGCTTTACTATGTGCCGCACGATAGAATCGAAGCGGAAAAAGAGTTGCCTCACAGCCAATCCCGTTTACCGAATGAAAACCTGCCTCTGGTGTGGGCGCAAAGCCTTTATTATTTAGGCCGCTTGTTTAGCGAAGGTTTGTTGCACGGAAGCGATCTTGATCCGTTGGGAAGGCATCGCAAGGTCGGCGCCCCGCACCAGCCAATTGTGCAAATCGCGCTTTTAGCCGAAGACGAAACTTTGCAGGCCACCCTTGAAGCTGACGGCATCTTGACCCAAACGCCGGAACAGATCACGCCGATTCAGGTGCGCCGCAGCGAGGAGTTGGCCGGCGCCTATTCGCAAATTGGACGCAATGATAAATTACGATTGACAGGCCGGCCAATTCGCCGCTTGCGCACCTTAACAACCTCGAAAGTTTTTCGGATTCGTGGTGAGATGACGGTTTTTCTACCCTCTTTTGGCGATGCCGAGCATTTTTATCTGTCTCTTGATGAGCGGGTTCTGACAGCACAAATCAAAAGTGAACTGTCTTACATTCGCCGCCACTGGCACGGTGTGGGGCGACCTACAATGACACTGCTCCTCTCTCGTTCGCAATGGGGAACTGGTAGCGAGGCCTTACTTGAATTATTCAACGAAATGCAAAGCGGGCAGTGTGGCGGCCTGCCGGTGCGCCTGGGGAGTATCGGGCAATTGTCCGGGGCTGCTGCCAAAGAGCGCATTGATTTTCTGCATGATTTTCAGTTTGCAGGGGAGTCCCTCAAAAATGCCGAAGCACCACACTTTTATCTGACCACAGACCCGCAGGATAACCTCCCGCTTAAGCCTGTAGATGCTTTAGAAATCGAAATCGAAAGTGATGTCGAGACTCTTATCAGGCGCTTGCGTGTTTCGCGTAATTTGTTCGAGCAAATTGAACTATTGCATCGCCTGAGTGAGCTAAAGGGCACAGACTTCAATCTGATGCCAAAAGACGAAAGCATTACCGTAAGGCGTCTTTTGGATGATGTTTATGCTCAGGCCGCACGCGGCGACGAAAACAAGCAGGCCTACTGGGCCGTAGTCCGTCGTGCCGCTGCTTTGCTGGGCAAGGTGGACTTTGGTTTAGCTGATGCCGTAACCGATATTCTGGTGCGGCAAAAGCAAGTTACGGTTGGCAAAGCCTATTTTGAAGATGCGCTTATCACGTGTCCACTTTTACCAGATGAGATTGTAGAGAAGATTCGACGCTACGCCGGAGAAGACTTGCGCGAGATTGTTTTAACGCAGGAAATCTTGGTTTTTCTCGGCTTGCTTTTGAAATCCGAGCCGGAATTATTTAGCGATCTGCTAACACTGCGTGTCGGCTATTTCATTTTGCTTCTGACTACTGAATTGGCGGATGAACTCAATGTGCGTCAGGACGAAGCGCACGAAGTCTTGATGGCGCTTCGCCCCAGTGAAATTCAAGAGCGCCTGCGCTCTGTTCTACAAGAGCGCACCTCAACAGTTGATACCTTGCGTCAGCAGGAATCATTAACCGTGCAGGGTAGCATAGAATTGCCGGAATGGGTGGACACAGAAGAGCCAACGCCAGAAGGCGGATGGATGCGGCTACGCCAGCGGCAAGGCGCTCTGGCCCTTGTGCCTAAAGATTTTTATCCGCAGGTATGGCGCCTCATGCATCATTGCAAGGGAATTGTCATCGGCGATAAAATGGAGCGCCGCAATCGGCTTGAAAGTTTCCCCTTGCTTTCCGAAATGACCGCCGGCGAAAACAACTTTGCTATCTGGGTCGAACACTTACTAAACAAAATTGAGTTCCCCGAATACCGTCAATTGAATATCGAGGCATTGCAGGCTTTGGCTCGGCTGACACGCAACACCGAGGATTTGTGGATAGATGATTTTATCACTATGGACGTGTTAATCGGTCACGCTGTGCGTCAGGCCTGGCTGGAACGTTTTCCTGAACGCGAAATTCATTACGACGAAGATAAAGTTGCCGCCTGGCAAAATTTCTATGAAAGCACCCCTTCTACCTGTGCCCGCTGTATTGCTAAAGCATTTTACTTCCTGAGTGAGGCTAACGCAGTTACAGATGAACACAGATAAACCCTTTGTTTATCTGTGTTCATCTGCGGCAAAAATCATGGTTCGTAATTGAGATTCGGCGCCAGCCAGCGCTCCATTTCACGCATTTCCATCTGGCACCGCCGGGCGTAGTCTTCGACTTGATCGGCTTCGATGCGACCTACGGCAAAGTAGTGCGCTTGAGGATGCGCGAAATACAAGCCGCTGACTGAACTGGCCGGCAGCATGGCGAAGTTTTCGGTCAGTTCGATTTGTGCTTTGCGTTCGGCATCCAACAAATTGAACAAAGCGCGCTTGGGTGTGTGATCAGGGCACGCCGGATAACCAAACGCCGGACGAATGCCGCGATATTTTTCGGCAATTAAGTCGTTGTTTTGCAGTGACTCTTCTCTCCCATAGCCCCAATCTTTACGCGCCTGTGCGTGCAGATATTCAGCAAACGCTTCGGCTAAGCGGTCGGCGATGGCTTTTGCCATTAACGAATGGTCAAGGTCGCCTTCTTTCTCAAAGCGTGCCACCAGATTATCCAATCCAAGGCCCGCCGTGACAGCAAAGGCACCGATATAATCAGGCAAGCCCGTTTCGCGCGGTGCGATGAAATCGGACAGGCAAAGATCATAACGGCCTTCTGCTTTATCAATCTGCTGGCGCAGCATCGGAAAGCGTGTTAATTCCTCATCGCGCTTTTCATTGCGGTAAAGCACGATGTCGTCGCCTTCTGAATTGGCCGCGAAAAATCCATAAACACCGCGCGCGGTTAGCGATTGGCGCTTGATAATGCGATCCAACATCTTTTGCGCGTCTTCAAACGTCTCGCGCGCGACGGGGCCAAACTTTGGGTCTTCAAAAATCGCCGGGTAGGTGCCTTTTAATTCCCAGGTCGCAAAAAACGGCGACCAATCTATAAAGGGCACGATTTCTTCAAGAGGCACTTTGTTCACCATGCGCAGGCCGAGAAATGCGGGACGCGCTAAGTCCTCGGCTTTCCATTCGATGGGGAAATGGCGTTTGCGCGCTTCAACAATCGAGAGCAATGGCTTGGCTTCGCGCTTGGCAGCGTGCGTCTGGCGATCTTTCTCCTGAGCGGCCTGTGTTTGCTCAATGAAACCTGCTTTTTGATCTTCGCTGAGCAAATTCG
>DASWNL010000535.1:0-5483 GCA_036399215.1 Abditibacteriaceae bacterium | reverse complement strand
TTCTCTCGCTTTTGGTGCGCCCCGAAGGCATCCCCGCGCTGCCGTTCATGGCGACCCTTTTGTTGATTGTGCATGGACGCGAACTCAGGAATCAGATGCGCGCCGGGCAAGCGCTACAAGAGCAGCGGGCTTAAACAGCCGCCGTAAAAACATGGCCCCTTATGGCTTGCCTCTGGGTATTTCGTAACCCAAACCGGCCTCATCGAAAAAGGCGCGCAGGGCTAAAGTCTGATAAAGCAAGCGCGTTTTCAAAGGCAGCGTGCGCGAGGTTTCAATCGAAGTGGAGGGCACGTGCAAGCGTGCCCAGGCTTGATAGGTCGGGCAGGTTTCAAAGGGCCGAATCAAGTGTAGAAATTTGTGCTTTGGCGTTTTAATAGATTGATTCGCGCGTTCAAGCGCAGCATTCATCACCGGCCATAACTCTTTGAAATCGTAAGTGAAAGTTTGCCCGTAGCGCGCCGGATTGTTTGCATGAAAATCGCGCGATTCATGCAAAGTTAAAAGCAAAGCCGGACGCGACTTTTCCACTACCTGAAACAGTTCATAAGCGGCGCGCGCTAAAGTGCCCGGCTTAGCATCGGCGCGGCCCGGAAAGCAACGGTTAAGATTGCCTTTGCCTTCGCGTGTTTTGCTTTTGATAGCGGGCGGATTGCCATCGGGAATGACAACCAAAGTGCCCTTTGTAATGCGCCAATTCACCAGTTGGCGCGCCGCTAAATAACCCGCTGTTTCATCACCGTGCATCCCGCCAATGACCACAACCGTTGGCCCAACTTCGGCCCCGCGCAAGGTATAACACGCCGTCTGATAAACCGTGCCTTTGCTAAGAACCGTTTTTTCTACAGGCGCCGCTTGACTCGAATGAGCCAACGCCAAAAGCAGAAATAGAACGCGGCCTGCGGACGCGGAAACGGCTTTGATGAACGCGGATTTTTGTTTTTGATTTTTTACAGCGAATCTAAGGCCCTGCTGCAATCTTTTCCTGCAAACTTCCGCGCAAACCAAAGCCGTTTCGGGCGCCCTCTGGGCAGGATCTGCAAGCCGCGTTCTATTCTTCACTTGTAGTTTCATTGGGCTAAAAATTCTAAAGCGCGTTGCAAGGCTGCAACGCTGGTGTTGATGGCGATCTGTCTTTGCTTTGGCGATTTCGGGCGATGCACAGTTTCCAAAAGTATGGCCGGAACGCCGCGCTGCCATCCGTAATGTTGATGCAAGAGCGCGCCGCCCACGCCACGCGAACGATACGATAACGCATATCCTTTGCGTCGCGCCGCTTGCGCCATCAGTCTGCCTGCCTGACGCCCCAGAGTGCCACCAGCCGCTTCGGCCATTGGCGTTTGCGTGCTATCACCCGGCACCCATTGATGCACATCCACTACGAGATGCGGCTGCCAACTTTGCAAGTAATACATAATGGCCGAGACTTCGCGCGTGCCGCCGCGCCCCCAATCACGATTGAGGTCTTGACCTAAGGCATTATGTCGCTTTTTGCGCGCCGCGCCATCGGGATTAGCAACGGGAACGATAAACAGCGCCACGCGCTTTAATAAATTGCGATTGCGCGGCGTATTTTGCAGCAGTTGATAAATCAGTGCAGCGCCTGCGGCGGTCGTTTCCGGTTCATCGCCATGCTGGCGACAGATAATCGCTAAACGCCGCAAGTTTTCGAGTGGCACATTTTGCGGTCGAATCTCCAGCGCCCAAACATAACGCCCCTGTGCCGTTTGCGTTAAGCGCCATAATTTGGTGCTGTCGGGAAACTCCTGCGCCACGCGTTGCAGCCAGGGCGCGACGTTTTCCCCCGTCATCAAAAGCGTATTCGGCGGACGCGGCACGCGCACGGTATAAACCGCGTTTGGCGGCATTTCATAAACGAAGTTCGGCTCTTGCGGCAAAGCGCGCAACCCCTTATCGGGCATTGGTGGAAAGCGCGCCGTCTCACGTTCCGGCTTGGGATATTGGGAAACAATCACGCCCTGCCATTCAACAGGCGCGCCAGAAAGCTGCGGCTCTTGCTTCGCTTCCTGCGAATAAGCCACGCTGCAAAGTAGTAGAATAAAAACAAGCAAAAACGGCATGGCTTAGAGAGGGGCGGTTTCCGTGCCTTCTGAGTTTGCATCTTCTATTGCTTCATTCCACGGGTAAGAGTTAGCAGCGCACTGTTGATAGTTAGCGTTGAGTTGGCTTTCGAGAGCGCAGAGTAAAGTCAGGCGACGAGCCATTGCTTCGACTTCGCGGGCTTCGGGCACCATTAAATCGCGGCCCAGCACTTTGAAATCGCGATAGGAAAGCCATTTTTTCATCACCTGATAGCCGCCGATGATGAATTGCCAGGCGCCTTTAGGCACTGCGCTCCAATAAACACGCTCATTGAGATAAATATCGCAGACCAACTCTTCGTTTAGTCCTAAAGAATCCAATGCCGCACGCTCTTTAGCATCCGGGGTGCGTTCAACGACTTTGCCCTGACCGGCCATCACGCTTTTCTTGTGATCATGAAAGCCCCAGTTGACTTCGATTTTCAAATCACCTTTATCTGGTTGCAAGCCTTTACCGTCCACACGCTGCAAAGCGCCGAGGGGCAACAGTTCAGGACGCAATGCGCCGCTATTGATGCCGGGAAACGGCTTTGCCACATCGAGAAGTGCCGCCACCTGCGCGCCTAAAGTGGCCGAAGCGCGCAGCAGTTCCGAATCAGCAGGCAACGGCACGCGCGGCCAATCGCTGGCTAAGCCATCGGCGTGTTCGGCGCGATACTGCGGCGCGTAACCGATGGCTAAAGCGTGCCGCCAGATAAGCGCCGCGACTTCGTTATCTTCATCCGGCGCAGCAAAACCTAATTCGTTTAAATACGCCCGCGCCTTTCCCGAAAGATTGGCCATCGTTTCGGTGCGGCTTTTCACCTGCATGACGCCGTTTTCATCTGGTTCGAGGTCGGTGGCGATTTCGCGGCGTATAAAAAGTGCAAAGGCACCAACATTAGGCGCGATACAATGGTAATCGCACAATCCCTGCGAAAAATACATGGGGGTATTCTTTGGATTGTTGTGTGCTTTAAATCGAGAGAGAAGAAATGAGTTTCCGCTCCATGCCTGCTTAAAGTATTCTGGTCGAGGGCGTCGCCAAATTGGACGAAACGACGTGTAGTAGCAAAATTGGTTATCGAAGGCCCGCATTGTATATGGCAAAATGCCCATCTCTGAAAATTGTTCAGTTTTGAGGACTCTTTCTCTTACTTCTTTTGCAGGAAAGTCAACATATGAATGAATTAACGGGCCATTTTGAGAGACGAGTTCATCCCAAGATTTATCACTATCGAAATAATCCTTCATTCGCTCAATTAGCTCACTTCGAGATTCGTCAATTAATGCCTTCCGCCTATCTTCAGCCAGACCTTGAAACGGGGCGATGGCGCATAGCTCAGTTAATAACGGCCAACTCGAATAATCCGCTGAAACATCTTGAGGGCGCAGTGAAAAACGGCTTTCCTTTTTTGGTTGAGCTACTTCATAGACCGCTTCAAAATCAGCAGTTGTAAGGCTTTCCAATAGTTCTTCGCGTTTTCGTGTGCCCCATAAATTACGGCTACGAATCGTCTTCTCTCGCCTTATAGAATATAAGGCGAGAGAAGACGATTTACGCACCATGAGGTTTATCGCGGTGCCAACTCGAATGCCTTCTCGGTTGAACGTAGTGGAGAAAACCGAGGGGTCGGGCAAGCCTTCGGGCGTGCGCTTGCCGGTTTCACGCGAATCTCCATTTAACACATCAATCCACATCGAATCGAAGCCTTGCAACAAGCGTTGGCGCATTACAACAAAAGACGGTTCGCGCAGGTAAGAAAAGTTAGAAATAAAGCATAAAACGCCTTCGCTGTTTTGCGTCAGGCGGCGTTCGGCGACGCGAAAAAAGCGCACATACAAATCGTCGAGATTGAACTTTTTGATGCCCCATTCGCTTTGCAAGCCTTGTTTATAGGGCTTTGCTAAATCGTGGTCTTCATCAATTTTAGCGAAGGCGTCATAAGGCGGATTGCCGATAATCACTAAAATCTTTTCCTGCCGCTTCACCTGCTGTGCCGCTTCGCGCTCTTGCTTGAAAGCCTCAAAAAGCACTTCGGTTTTGGGTTCTTCCGTCCAGCCAGTCAACGCGTTAGTCAGATAGATTTTGGCGCGTTCGTCTTCGCTTAAAATCACCCCGAACTCTTTCAGCATTCGATTGACGCCATGATGCGCCACCACAAACGGCGCGGGCAAAATCTCAAAGGCATAAACGCGCGAAGTAGCCGCCGTTTTTAAATCGTGCCCCAGCAAAGCGCCCGCACCGTTGGATTCTAACGTCGCGGCGATTTTACGCAGCGTTTCCACCACGAAAGCGCCGGTTCCACAACATGGGTCGAGAATCACTACATCCGGGTCAGCCAAACCAAGCGGGCGCTTCAATTCGCTTTGTAAAACGCGATGCACGCGTTCAACCATGTATTGCACAATTTCGGGCGGCGTATAATAAACGCCCAACTCCTTGCGCAAAACCGGGTCGAACTTTTCCAGAAACGGCTCATAGAAATACTGCACCGCAAGCGCGCCTTCCCACTTCTCGAAAAAAGCTTTGGTTTGCACGCGGTTGAGAGTGCGCGCCGCCAGTTCAATCAGTTCGCGCAGTTCCAGCGATTTCAAACTGGACGGCTGCATCAGTTGCTCGAAAATCACGCTGACCATCGGCACATGCAGCGACCACTGCGCTTTTTGCCAATCGAACGGCTCATCGGGGTTTTCTTCAACGTGTGAAAGCCACGCTGAAAACAAGCCATAAAACAGCGTTTGCACCAAGGTAGCGCGAAAGAAGCGTTCGCCGCGTTTTTTCTGATCGGCTTCGGAGAGCTTTGAATCCGGCGATTCAAACTTAATGCCCAACGCCGATTCCAAAGCCGTTTTAAGCGGCAGCAGTTTGGCGAGTTCGGTTTTCTCAAGACGCAAGCGCGCTTCACGGGCATACGAAGCCAAAAACGCGGCCACATCTTGCGGTGAAGCGAGTGGCGCACCCGACAGCAAACACCGCTTTAAAAACTCCTCAAACTCTTCGCCTTTGTCTTCGGCGGCATATTGCGGATTCATCTTCCAAAACGCGGCAGCAGAATCCGCCAACGAAAAGCTTTCCACATCGGCCAATTCACCTTTTTCATCGCGTTCGACTAAAGCAAATTGTCGCAAATTGGTGATGAGAACCTGACCGTATTTATCGAGATACTTTTTGACTTGCTCGGAGTTTTTCAGCGTTTCTAAATCGGCGTCGGCGCCTTTCACTTCCAACACGCCCCGTTCGGGTAGCATGGCTAAAAGTGGGTTCTCTTTTACTTTTTCATCGGCCTTATCGGCGGTGCGTTTTTGAGAAGCGGAAAAGAAGCCGCCATCCGGCAAGCCCGCGCCGCGATTGGCAATATGCACAATGCAAAACACCTTCGGCGAGAGTGTGGCGCCGATGCT
>DASWNL010000534.1:0-11592 GCA_036399215.1 Abditibacteriaceae bacterium | reverse complement strand
TCCAACACCGCTTCCGTGATTTCATGCGCGATTACCACGCGAGAAACTTCGGTCTGCGCATCGCCAATTTGCAAGCCGACTTTATCCCACTTTTCAGCGCGGGATAAAGGAAAAACCTGATTTATGGCTTGAATTAAATCTTGAACTGTAGGCATGGAGCGAGCGCGGATAACCTCCCAAAATCTTATCACGAACTGCTTTGATTAGCCGTTAAATCGTCCGAAAACTTTGCGAACTTTCCGGGGTGGTTTTGGCCTCTGAACTATATTCACACGCCGGAGGAACTCATTATGAAACGCCGCGCTTTTACCCTTGTTGAATTGCTGGTTGTCGTTGGCGTGCTTGCCATCGTCGCCGCGATTTTATTTCCTATATTTGCACGCAGTCGTGAGGTTCATCGGCCTAATGGTTGCCAAAACAACCTAAAGCAAATTGCGCTCGGTTTCAAACAGTATCTCAACGACAATAATGAGCGCTATCCTCTTGTAGTAGTAACGCCCGGTTCATCTACCGGAGAGTCGCCTTACGGTTGGGCTGATGCTTTGCAACCTTATATTCATAACACGCAGGTTTATCAGTGCCCATCTGACACCTACGAAGGCAATGATGACCCCACTCAAATCGGCTACACCGACTACTGGTATAACGCCAACTTTGTGCGCCGTTTTGCTACGAAAAAAGGCACTATAATTTGGACAGGCGCCAATGAATCCATGCTTGGTTCGGTAGCGCAGACGATTCTTGCCGGTGAGGGAGGCAATACGGACGGCAAGCCAACCGGCGATGCGCGTTATAACATTTGCGGCGACGACACTTCGCTAACCAAGAGCAACCAAACCTGCACACCGGCACCAGTTGGCCCCGCGACATATCCATCAGCGCAACTGCATCTTGACGGCGCTAACTTCGCCTATGCCGATGGACACGTCAAATGGCTGCGCGGCAATAGTCCAACACAAAGCGCCGCCGTCCTTAGCAACGGCATGACGCAGAAAAGCATTGAGCAACGAGAATACGGCGGCAAAGCAACCTTTTCGCTGCTCAATAAATGAGGTTCTTATGAAACGCCGCGCTTTTACTCTGGTTGAACTGCTTGTTGTTATTGGGCTGATTTGTGTGGCAACGGTGCTGCTGATGCCACCACATATAGGTCATTCGCGGCACAATGCTCGCAAATCCGCCTGCCAAAACAACTTAAAGCAGTTGGGCGTGGCAATGAAGCAGTATCAACAGGATTTTGACGAAAAATATCCACTTATCGCGGCTGAACCGATAACGGGTTGGAGCGAAGCGATTCTCCCCTATTTAAAAGACCCGCAAAGGTTTCAGTGTCCCACACATGCCAGTGTAAAAACCGATGCGCCCATGCAGGCAGGCTATAACGACTATTTTTATAATGCCAACTTCTTGGTGCGCGATAAGCAGGGACGTTGGGCCGGAGCAAGTGGAGATTTATTAGGCCATGCTTTTCAAACCATTCTTCTCGGCGAGGGTGGCGACGAAAATGGAAATAAAGGTTATAACGCGACTTATAACCAGTGTGGCGACGGCACTGCGCTGACTTCTAATAACAAACCATGCGCCCGTTCTCGGCCCAGCCGTGCCATTTTGCCCAGTGCACAAATTCATCTCGGCGGCGCCAATTTCGCTTTTGCCGACGGACACGTGAAATGGTTCCGAGGTGATTCAATTTCCTCTTGCCGCCGAATCTCAAACAACGGCTCTACCCAAAAATCCGTAGGCGGCAGTTTTACTTTTTCTTTGCTGGCAAAATAAAAAGCAGGGCTTTCGCCCCGCTTTTTATTTATTGCCTTTACATCCCTAATACTTCGTCAATCTCTTTCAGTGTTTCAGGGCTGAGTTTCTTTCCCGAAGCGACGGCGTTATCATTGACTTGCGAAGGACGGCTGGCGCCGATAATGACGCTGGACACCATCGGCTGGCGCAGACACCACGCGAGAGCGAACTGCGGCATGGTTAAACCTTCGCGCTCGGCCAGAGGTTTGAGTTTCTCCACTTTTTCCAGCGTGGCGTCGTCCATTTTGCCGCCGTTCATAAACATGTTTTGCCTGGGGTCGGCAGCGCGTGTGCCTTCTTCCGGTGCCTGGCCAGGCTTGTATTTGCCGGTCAAAACGCCCTGCGCTAAGGGAGAAAACACAACTTGCCCGATGCCTTCTTGTTCGCATAAGGGCAACACTTCTTTTTCTAATCCACGCCCTATCATGTTATAAAACGGCTGATTGCTGACAATGCGATCCAAGTTGCGCTTGTCAGCAATTTCTAAGGCGTCTTTTATGTTTTGTGCGCTCCATTCCGAAACGCCAACGTATAAAACTTTTCCCTGCGTCACTAAATCATCCAAAGCGCGCAGCGTTTCTTCGAGAGGCACGCTGGGGTCATAGCGATGGCACTGGTAAAGATCAATGTAATCCGTTCCCAGGCGCTTGAGTGACAAGTGGCACTGCTCCATGATATGCTTGCGCGACAGCCCCCTGTCATTTGGCCCATCGCCCATTGGGAAAAACACTTTAGTCGCTAACACGTAGCTATCGCGCGGAAAAGCGGCCAGCGCCTTGCCGACGACTTTTTCGCTGTCGCCGCGCGCGTAAACATTCGCCGTGTCGAAAAAGTTGATGCCCTGTGCATAGGCACGATGCACACATTGCACTGCCATGTCGTCTTCGGTGGCGCCGCCATAAGTCAGCCACGAACCCAACCCCACTTCCGACACCTTCACGCCGGCTTTGCCCAGATTGCGATATTCCATGCCATTCTCCTTGATTGCTTTTCTTTATGTGACGAGGCGCAGTTTAGCGCGCCTTGCGTGCCGCAAAGCGAATAGCCAAGCAAAATTAATGCGGCTTGGTTAAGCTGAAAGAGTTGTTTGATTTTGTTGTCACTTTTTCCGAAAGTTTGTGAATTAATGAAAGTGCTTTTAACGGGCATTAGTGGGCGCGTGGGGCGCCACTGCGCCCTTGACTTCTTAGAAAACGGCCATCAGGTGCGCGGCTTTGACCGCTCGGCTCTGCCGGAAAATTTGCGTGGCAAAGTGGAAATGGTTTACGGCGAACTAACCGACCGCCTGACCATATTGAAAGCCGCTGAAGACTGCGATGCGATCTGTCACTTAGCCGCCATTCCCAACCCCGGCCATCGTGATGACATTATTTTCAATACCAATATCACCGGCACCCAATACATGCTGGCCGCCGCAGAAGGGCACGGCATCCAGAAGTTCGTCTGCGCTTCGACTTGCTGCACTTTTGGCATCTTTTACGCCAAGCACCAATTCGACCCCCAGTATTTGCCAATAGACGAAAAACATCCTGCGCTGCCGCAAGACCTGTATGCACTCTCTAAAATTGCCAATGAAGAAACCTGCGCCGCTTACACGCGCCGCAGCGGCATGACAACCGTCGCTTTGCGATTAACCACCGTTGTAAACCTGCAACGCATGGCCGAAAACGATTGGGGTGCGCGCCATTTCCGCCAGGCTGGCGAATGGCGCTCTAATGACTTCTGGACTTACATTGATGACCGCGATTGTGCCCGCGCTTTTCGCCTCGCTTTAGAAAATACGCAGGGCGGCAGCCACGTTGCCATCATAGCTGCTCGTGATTCATTAGCGCCTTACGACATCCGCGAGTTGATTGCCCAGCATTTTCCAGGCGTCGCTGATCAAGTGCATAAACTCGACCCGCACGGCTGCGCTTACGATACAAGCGTTGCCGAAAATGTATTCGGCTTCGTAGCTGAACATTCTTGGCGTGATGTGCCGCAACTACGCGCCATTGCCGAAGAAGTCAAAGCAACAACGACGTAAGCAACAACCGCGAAACGAAAAGGCGCGCTCTTCTGAGGAGCGCGCCTTTTCGGCTTTACTTATAACGACCAATCTCACCCACCGCCGGAAGCCGGAGCGAGGAACGAGCGTAGGCTGTAGGCGGTCGGATGCAGCGCTTTGTTGCATGGCAGTTGACGACCCTTGCCGTCCTATTATTTATGGGTAATTCACGCACAAGTTAAACCATTAGCTGGAATTAATATTCTCTTTGAGATGTAGCAACACGCACGAAATGACCAAAATTATCATAAGTGAGGCTTGAAATATCGCCTATATGTTCTCTTATGATGTCTGATATATTATAGCTCGCAGCAACCGTTGAGCATTCGAGATGATCTTTAATTTGGTTCACTGCTTCTTCTATGTTAGGAACATTAGCACCAAATTTAACACAATCGGCATAGCAGCGATTAAAATTCTCTATGGTTCGTGGATTTGAAGATAACGCTTTACCTAATGTTACACTTGTAATGCATCCTCTCAAAAATGCTGTATTTAGAGTGTCTTTGTAAAGTTCATTCAACGCTATGCAACATCCTACTAAGCTTAATTCAGCTCTTAGTCGGTTAATCGGCTCTTCTCCGTATTGATCCGAGAGCGAGTAAACATTCAGCAAGTAGTCTGCATAATAGTTTCCACAGTTGCCTTCAGTCGTGCCCCATTCGGAGTAAAAGGCGCGATCCTTAGGTGCCTCAACAGGAAATTCTCGAAAAAGACGCGCTGCCTCTTCTGCCTCGTTAGATTCTCGATAGAGTTGTGCCATCTTGAGCAGGGTCTTATAATTCCTCGACTCTCGGCTAAGCACTGCTTCACAAATGGCGATACCAATCAATTTTCGGTCTGAGTTAAAAAAATGTTCTGGTAATTCATACCGCCAACGTGCGGGATTTTCACGAGTTCGCAATGCTGGTTGGTTAGCTACATCAATAGCAGCCTTAGCTAAATTCACGAAGCATTCGTCTATTTCTTCACCAAATTCTTCATGCGCCACAGCCATTATGGCTTGAGCGATTTTTCGGTGACGCGTGAGAATAAAGTCGCTTGTTGTTGTCACAGCCTCTTTGCCGAGAGGTTGTAGGACATTTTTCCGTAATTGCGCCATTGGACACTGTAAAGCAGCACTAAGCACTGGACGTTCCAAGAAAAGCAATCCTTCTGAGTGCATAGCAGCGATAAGCACCAAAGCATCGAATAAGGTTTTATCACTTGCAATTGGGCGGGATTTTAGTCTCTCTAACATTGTCCTGGCGTGTTTTTTTAATTGATGATCGTCAAATCTAACTGTTAACAAGGCACCAAAAAATGCACTCTCACCTCCTGATGCTTCCTTCTGCGCGGCACTTAACAGTTCACTTGACCGCTCTGCTTCAGAAGTGTTTTTTAATTTGCCCAATCCGTCATCGTCAAATTGGCTCCATGCTCTCACTATGTCTTGCGCTTCGTCTAGATCTAATGGCGGTTGCCGCTCAGAGCGTAGTGTGCCGACTGATGACCACGACAATTGATCGGCGGCTGGCACATTTATGTCTTTCGACGAACGCCAGTCAGAATCACGGCAACTTAGCAGGAAATGCACTTTGCCTCGCAATTCGTCCGACGATTGGTCGAGCAGGCTAAACAAACTTAAGGCCGCACTATCCGCTTCATCAATAACGACTAACCATTGTTGACCGCAGCTAAGTAGTGGTAGCAGTTTTTCCGGTTCAATCGGTTGCGTCTCATCCTTACGCACAAGAATTTGCCAATCACGATGTTTCTGCACAACATCGTGGGCAGCCTGCAATAATGCAGTAGTCTTGCCCTCACAACCTGCCCCTAAAAGCAATACGAGTCGAGGCTGTTCATCTTCTAATAAACCTGAGAAATGGGTGACTAGTCTTGTGACGACTTTACGGCGTGGCGTGGAAGATGAAAGCGCCTCCTGCCAATCGGGAACAGCCCCATTAAAAAACGAGACTGCCTGATCCAAGGATAGCGGAGCAGATAGCTTATTTAACTCATCATGTGTCACTACCGACCAGCCTCTGGGCGGTTTGTTTTTCAAGCGCGCTATTGATTTTTCATGTTGTGCCTGTGGTGTGCCCGGCAGTGGGTATTCCCACCAGTTGTTATGAGGATCAGTTGGAAAAGCCCCTACTCCTAACTCAAATCTCTGATGGTCAGCATTCCAAACACGAGGTTGTAGTCGTAGCACCCCTTTTTCAATATCGGCCTCAGACCATAGAAGAGAGTTTCGCCACTGCTCCCCCTCCTGTTCCTGAAAAACCGAACCACCCTGCACAGTGAGAAAATCGTGACCGCTACCCCAAGAAGGCGCGACCCAAATTTCGTGTTGGTCACCATACAAATAAATGGCTGAGTTTTGACCCAGAATGCTTGCAATCTTCCTCTTCTCCGTCGGTATAAACCAATCTAAAGAATGGTGTCCGAGAACAATGCGAAGCTGACAGTCCGTCAAAGACGACAATGCGTGTTCCAAAAGTGGCTTACCAGGCGTCAGTTGGTGTTCGTCATCCGATCCTTTACAAAGCCAAGCCGTGTTGATACCGACGATGCCGACTTTTAAGCCTTCAACGGTGTTTACAGCGTGGTAAGCACCGTGGGGAGAACTTACCCAATTTTTGGTGCAAGGAGCGCAAAAGTCAATTTGGTCATAGGCTTCAAAGCGCGGCAGTAGACTCGCGCGAGGATTACTTTTCCCATCGCCTATCTCAAAATGACGACTGGCAGAAGCAGTGAAATCACTGCGGTTAAATTCTGGAAAACGGCCACGATCCACATCGTGATTGCCAGGAACGGAGAATGTGCGTGATTCAATTTCAAAACCGAGAATTTCATGTAAAGGAAATAAAAGTTGATAATAAAAATCCTCGTATTCGCTGACGTGGCCGCTATTAGCCAGATCGCCAGTCAACAACAGGAAATGCGGGGTCCAATTCTCCGTCTCCTTTTTCTCTTTGACGTGTTCGATCACACGTTTGAACATATCCCATTGTATATGTCCGCCTTTTGTCTCTTTGCCAACATGGAAATCCGAGAGATGAAGCCAGCGAATTATGTTAGACATGGTGATTTGAGATGAGTCAAAGAATTTTGATCACTGTCAAGATTTTACAGAAGGGGAAAATATTACGCAAATCAGCACTTGCGCTATTATCTCTACATCTGTTTTAAACATTGATGGCCCAAACCAAGCCGCGCGCTGCCACACAACAATGTCATTCACCCGCAAATTTGCGGCATAATCCCTTGGCTCCACGCTCAAATCGGCTATTTCCTGAGCGAAAAACCGCGAAAACTGAACTGCGGTATAATCCCGTCTATTATGGCATTTTGCCGCAGAAATGGGCACCGTGCTTTACAGCATAATGCCAGGTCGGTGCCGGAGTTTTTGGAGGCCTGTCGTGGATATGCGCGCGTGTGGCGTTTAAGCCTGCGCACCGGGGAATCGTATCTCAAATATATCCAACGTTTCATTCAGTTTCATGTTCATGGCCGAAGGCCGGAAGACATGAAGGAAGCCGAAGTAGAGGAGTTTCTTACTCATTTTGCTTCTAATGAGCGAGTGGCCGCTGCCACGCAAAATGTAGCTTTTGCCGCCCTCATTTATCTTTACCGTAAGATATTAGGCATTGAGTTAGAGAATGCCTCTGCTCTACGCGCCAAACGCCCGCAACGCTTGCCCGATGTTTTGAGTCGTGGAGAAGTGCGCCGCATATTAGCCCATTTAGAATCTCCTTATCACATCATCGCGTCTGTGCTTTATGGCACTGGCCTGCGTTTTTTTGAAAATCAGAGGCTGCGAGTCAAAGGCGTAGATTTTGACGATGGCATTTTTCTTATTCGTGCAGGCAAAGGTAATAAAGATCGGCGAGCCTTACTACCACAAACGCTCAAGCAACATCTGTTTGACCATCTCACCCTGGTCCGCGAAACTTGGGAAGCCTTCCAAGAGGAAAAACTACTGCTGGTTTCCATGCCTGATGCTCTGGCTCGCAAGTATCCAGGTGCCGCCTTCGATTGGAATTGGCAATACATTTTCCCTGCCCCTAAACCCTCCGTTGACCCGCAAGAGGGCATAAAGAAACCACATCATTTTTTGGAGGACGCTTTACAGCGTGCCCTTAATCGCGCTGCCATTAAAGCAACTATTACTAAGCGCGTTTCTCCTCACACCTTGCGCCATTCATTTGCTACCCAGTTGTCAGACAATGGATATGATATTCGCACTGTGCAGGATTTACTTGGTCACAAAGATATTCGCACCACGCAGATTTATTTGCACACTATGAACTGCCTCGGCGTGCGTAGCCCGCTTGATATTTAACTCGTTGCTCGTTGCCGGTTTTGTCGCAAGCAATCAATGAAAGCCCTTTTTTATAGTGTCTTTGCACTGTGTTTTTTCGCTTTACCCGTTATGGCGCAAAAACAACATCCCTCTTTGCCAACTTTACGCGTGCCGCAGGGTGCGGGCGTGAATATTCATTTTACTGATGCCAAAGCGGGCGAGATGAAGATGCTCTCCGGCGCGTTTCGCATTGTGCGCATGGATTTATTCTGGGCCGACATCGAAAAAGAAAAAGGCGTTTATGATTTTTCGGCCTATGACCGCCTGATGAAATCCTTAGATGAGCATAAAGTGCGCGCCTTGTTCATTCTCGATTACGGCAACCCTCTTTATGATCAAGGGCTTTCACCTTACACCGATGAAGGGCGCGCGGCTTTTGCGCGCTGGGTAGCGGCAGCGGCGCGTCATTTCAAAGGGCGCGGTATTTTGTGGGAGTTATTTAACGAGCCGAACATCAGCTTTTGGAAGCCTAAACCCAACGTGGACGATTACATCAAGTTGGACAAAGCCGTTTCCACGGCAATTCATGAAGCTGCGCCCGGTGAATGTTATTTTGGCGCGGCCACTTCCACCATTGATTTAAAGTTTCTCGAAGCCTGTTTTCAAAGCGGCGCTCTGGAGCGTTGGGATGCGGTTTCGGTGCATCCCTATCGCCAGACTGACCCGGAAACAGCATCCAGTGAATATCGCGCATTGCGCTTGCTGATTGAACGCTACAAGCCCAAAGGCAAAGCTATTCCGATTCTTTCCGGTGAATGGGGCTATTCAACGGCATGGAATGGTTTCAACAACGAACGCCAGGGCAAATATCTGCCACGGCAGTGGATGACCAACTTAATGAACGAAGTGCCGCTTTCCATCTGGTATGATTGGCACGATGATGGTGAAGACGCCCATGAAGCCGAACATAACTTCGGCAGCGTTGAGTTTCCCTATTTTGAAAAGCGCGAGCCGGTTTATAACCCCAAGCCCAGTTACACCGCCGCCCAAACTTTCGTTTCCTTTTTCGAGGGCTACGATTACAACAAGCGCCTGGTGCTGCCTTCGCCCGACGATTACCTGTTGCTTTTCAACAAAGGCGATAGCCTCAAACTCGCCGTGTGGACGACCAACGCCGCGCATGAAATTATCCTGCCCGCTTCGCCCGGCGCCTTTCGCGGCGTGAATTACCTGGGCGCGGCATTGCCGGAAATGCAAGCGCAAAGCGGAGGGTTGCGCCTGCAAATTAGCGATGGGCCGCTTTATCTGGAGCCGGTAACGCCCAACGATGCCTTGCGTATCGTCGCTGATTGGCAGCGCGTGCGTCCCATAGTCTGGATTCAATCTCCGGCAGCGGCGCGCGTTACCTTAGCCGTGCCCAATAAGTTGAAAAAACCTGTGCCTTATCAACCGGGGCGCAGTGACGGCTCTTTTGGCAGTGCAGAAATGCTCAATCCCAGAGGCATGATACGCCTTATCAGCAATAGCACGCCGCTTCTGGCGCGTAACTCACCACCTGTTCCGTTGCGCATCACCATCAAAGTAGATGACGCCGTTTTCTCGCAAATGACCGAAGCCGTAGTTACCAATCCGTTGTCGTTCCAAATCCTGCCTGCGACGAACGGACAATGGGAAGCGCGCTTGTTAAATCCTTCTGGCGGCGCATTGCGAGGCCAATTGTCGCTCAATGACGTCCCGCCTGAAAATCTCACATTGAACGCCGGCGAAATTGAAAAAACCCTGCGTTTTCCGCGTCCTGCACCAGATGCCGAAGGCGCCTGGCAAGCCAAAATCCGCTTTTCCGGCCTCGTCAAAAACGATGTCATCGAAATCAACCGCCGTTTTCAACGCATCTGGCAGAGGGATGAGCCAACAACACAATCGCTCGCTCGCGACTACAAAGCCATTGCCGATGGCGATGCCAAAGTTGCTTCCGAACAAGCGTTAAGCGTAGGCCATCCCGCTGATGGTGCCGCGCCTACAGGTATGCCTTCGTTGAAACTAAGCTATCGCTTTGAAGCAGGCTGGAAGTTCGCTAATATTCAGCCCTTAAACGAGGCGCTCACAAAAGTTAATGGCCGACCGATAGCGCTGGCGATGTGGGTTTATGGAGACAATTCCAATAACGTGCTGCGTATGCGCTACCGTGATGCGACAGGCCAAACCTTTCAGCCTAACGGCACTTCGATCAATTGGAAAGGCTGGCGTTATTATGAATTTCCACTCGATGGCCCCGTGGGCTTCTGGGGTGGCGCCAACGACGGACAAATTCATTATCCCATCCAACTGGATTCACTATTTATTCTCGATTCCATCGGGACGAAAAATAACAAAGGCGAAATCTATATCAGCGATCCCATGTGGGTCTTTTGAAGGATGAGGGCACCCGTCCCTCATCCTTGATTTTCAGTTGCCAGGCCACGTTTTGCGCGCCTTCCGTGCCCGAAACCGGAACTTGAATTTCACCTTTGCAAGCGCGCACAAACTCACCAATCAACAAATCCACCAAGTCCGGCAGTTCGGTTTCGCTGCCATCGGGTGCGGTCAAAAAGCTGACGAATTCGCCCCCGGCGTTTTTGCGTCCGGTGTAGCCCACGCGCACTCCGTTAAAAGCAAAATAACGCTGTGGCGGATTGGCCTGCGGGTCAAAGCGCACTGCAATACGCGCTTCTATTGGCCCATTTGGCCCCTGCAAGGTAAACGAGGCCTGCGTTTCGCGTTCGCTAATGGTTGCCTGGATATTCTGAGGTTCGCCATTTGGCGCTAATTTTTGCAAGACACTTAAAGGATGCGGCGAAAGGTCGACCCAGATTTGCTCGAAAGTGCGTTCATCTTTGATATTTTTGGTTTCCATCACCATTTCATAATCACGCACTTCGCTGGCCGCCACACCCGCCACCTGCAACAAATGCGTTGTGGCCGGGCCATATTGCATCTGCGTGCCGAAAACTAAATTGTGCACTTTAGCTTCTTCAACTAACTGTTTGGCTTGCGCGATAAGTTCTGCCGAACTGAGTTCCGGGTCATAAACCAGAGGCTTTTCACACAGAACATGAGCGCCATTTTGCAGACACGCCATAACCTGCGCAAAATGTTGCGGCGAAGGTGTGGACACACAAACAATATCGGGCTTAACTTCTTCCAACATCGTTTGGATGCCGGCATAACCGCGCCCTGAAAATCCAAACCCTTCTGTTAAAACCTGTCGCGTGCGCGCCACGCTTTCGGGCGATGAACCGACAAAAGCCACAACCTCGCAGCCATGTTGATGAAACCAACGCGCATGATTCTTCCCAATGCCAGACGCGCCAATTACGGCAACTTTAGGTTGATTATTTTTCAGGTTTTTCATAATGACCTTTTCAAGTTTTCATTTCTATAAATGGATACGCCACTAAACGCACAGGGCCAAGCAGTCCCG
>DASWNL010000533.1:0-1933 GCA_036399215.1 Abditibacteriaceae bacterium | reverse complement strand
GGCGCAACAGGTTGCGCCCCTACAAAGGGAGCTATGAATTTTGCTTCTATTGTTTTGAAACTGGGCGTTTGTCTGCTGACGCTGTTTTCATCTCTCGCGCACGCTGCCGAAAAGCCGAACATCATCGTCATTATGGCCGATGATTTAGGCTATGGTGACCTTTCCTGCTATGGCGCAACGTCGATTCAAACGCCCAATATTGATCGCCTGGCGGCTCAGGGACAACGCTTTACGGCTGGTTATGCTTCGGCTTCGACCTGCACGCCAACGCGATTTTCTTTGCTGACCGGCACTTATGCCTTTCGCCAGAAGGGGACAGGCATCGCGCCTCCGAACGGGCCGTTGGTGATTAAGCCGGGCACCGAAACTATCCCTTCGTTATTGAAAAAAGCCGGCTACCAAACGGCTGTTATCGGGAAATGGCACTTAGGCTTGGGCGGCGAAAAAGGCCCGCAGTGGAACGACGAAATTAAACCCGGCCCGCGCGAAATCGGCTTTGATTACAACTATCTTCTGCCCACCACCAACGACCGCGTGCCACAGGTTTATGTCGAAAATAGTCGCGTTAAAAACCTCGACCCGAACGACCCCTTATGGGTCGGTGACAGCAAGCCGAGCGATGATCATCCCACCGGAGTTACGCACCGCGACGGCTTGAAACTCGACTGGTCACACGGACATAACAACACCATTCATAACGGCATTGGGCGCATCGGTTTTTATACCGGTGGTCACGCCGCGCGCTTTCGCGATGAAGATTTAGCCGACGAATGGGTCAAGCAATCGGTTAAATGGATGGAAGCCAACAAGGAAAAGCCGTTTTTCTTGTTCTTCGCCGCGCATGACATTCATGTGCCGCGTATGCCGCATGAGCGCTTTCAAGGCAAAAGTTCAATGGGCTTACGTGGCGATTCGATTTTACAGTTCGATTGGTGTGTCGGCGAACTGATGAAAACCGTTGAGCGCCTCAAAATCGCTGACAACACATTGATTGTCTTATGCTCGGATAATGGCCCCGTGTTGGATGATGGCTACAAAGATGGTGCTGTTGAAAAGTTAGGCGATCACAAACCAGCGGGGCCGTGGAGCGGCGGAAAATACAGCGTGCAAGAAGGCGGCACGCGCACTCCCTTTATTACACATTGGCCGGGGCGTATTAAACCAGGCGTGTCGGATGAAGTTGTTTGCACCATTGATTTGCCGGCCAGTTTTGCCGCTTTAACCGGTGTTGATTTACCAAAAGAAGCGGCGTTGGATAGCTTCGATGTGATGCAGGCCTTACTTGGCGCAACGGGCGCTAAAGGCCGCGATCATTTGGTGCAACAAGATAACGGCAACGCCGGTAATTTTGGCTTGCGCGTTGGCAATTGGAAGTTGCAAGCCAAGCGTTTTGATAAGAAAAATCGCGGCCCCGTCACTTTATTTGACCTTGCCAACGACCCCGATGAAAAGAACGATCTCAGCAAGATGCAGCCTGATGTTGTTCAGCGCCTGACTGAGCAACTGCAAAAAATCATTGACCAGGGTCGCAGCCGCTTTGAATGAAACCGGGATAAATGAACGGCACAGTTGTTCGTGATTAAATAATCAGCGCGAAGTTTGTAAGCCTACCAAAACGAGAGATATGACCATGAAAACAAAGTCAAATCTACAAGGCTTCACGCTCGTCGAAATTTTGGTCGTGTCAGGCATTGTGGCTATGCTTGCTACATTACTCTTTGCGGTTTCTGCATGTATACGCGAAAATGGGCGCAAGAGCGTTTGTCAGAGCAATCTCAAGCAACTTATGGTGGCATTTCAACAATATGTTCAAGATAACGAGAGTGAATATCCCACGTGGAGAGAGTTTATTGATGGCTTCATACCCCATGCCAAAAATAAGCAAGTGTCTTTCTGTCCATCACATAACCAGAGCAATAGCAGCGTATACAGT
>DASWNL010000532.1:0-11323 GCA_036399215.1 Abditibacteriaceae bacterium | reverse complement strand
GATGAATCAAAGAATTATCTGCTTTTTAAGTTTGGTATTAGGTTTCGTTCTGGCGGCTAATGGCCTTTCTGCCGCGCCGCAAAAAGCCAACAAGTTGCCTGATCCGGCGGTTTCGGGTGTAACGGGTTTGATGCGCCATCCTTTAGGCGAAGCGCGTAAGGCTAAGAAAAAAGCTGTGGTTTTCTTCTTTGTGATGACCGACTGCCCGATAGCCAATCGCTTTGCGCCTGAAATCAGCCGCATTTGCGACGAGTATGCCAAGCGCAACGTGGCTTTTTATATTGTGCAAACCGATCCCAAGCTTACAGCTTCACGTGCCCGTGAACATGCCAAAGAATACAGCTTTTCCTGTCCGGTTCTTTTAGATCGCAAGCGTGAATTAGTCAAGTTTTGCGGCGCTTCGGTCACACCGGAAAGCGCTGTGCTCTCCCCGGAGGGCAAAGTGCTGTATCGGGGCCGCATTGATGATCGCTATGTAGCTCTGGGGCAATTTCGCGTGCAGCCCAAACAGCGCGACTTGCGTTTGGCGTTGGATGCCGTTTTGAACGGCAAGACGGTTACCACGCCGCGCACCAAAGCCATTGGTTGCTATATTGAAGGCTAAACTGAGGATAAAGATGAAAATTACTATTAAAAAATGGCCGCTTTTGATTACCGCGCCGCTTTTGTATGTGTTGGCAAGTGGCGGTCAAGGCGAAAATAAAACGACATTTGTGCCCTCTGCACACGCCGATGCGCCGCCGACTTTCGCTAAAGACATCGCGCCGATTTTATTTGAAAATTGCGCAAATTGTCATCGTCCCGGCGAAGTGGCGCCGTTTTCGTTGCTATCTTACGATGATGCGAAAAAGCGCGCCCGCTTGATTGCCGATGTGACCGAACAGCGCCTGATGCCGCCCTGGCACGCCGATGAAGGCAAGGAAAAGTTTCGCGATGCCCATGTTTTAAGCACCGAGCAAATTGCTGCCTTGCGCAAATGGGCCGAAGCCGGGGCGCCACAGGGTAATCCAAAAGACACGCCGCCTGTGCCCAAATTCGCCGAAGGCTGGCAGCGGGGCGAACCGGACTTCATTGCTGATCCGGGAGAAGATTACACCCTCGAAGCCGAAGGCCGCGATGTATATCGCTGTTTTGTGGTGAAAACCAACTTTCCTGAAGATCGCTATGTTTCGGCCATCGAAGTGCGCCCCGGCAATCGCAAAGTTGTGCATCATTTGATTGCTTATCTCGATACATCGGGACGTGCCCGGCAGTTAGATGACAAAGACCCCGGCCCTGGTTATCTTTCGTTTGGCGGGCCGGGCTTTACGCCCAACGGCGCCTTAGGTGGTTGGGCGCCGGGCAATCAATCACATCCTACACCGGCGGGCGTTGGTTGGCTTTTACCCAAAGGCGCCGATATTATTTTGCAGGTGCATTACAATAAGTCCGGCAAAGTCGAAACCGACCGCACGCGCATGGGTTTGCATTTCGTGGATGGCCCGGTGGATAAGCGTGTGCGCTGGTTGACGGTTGTTAATCCGATTTTCCGCTTGCCCGCTGGTGAGGCCAATCATGTGGTGCGCGCTGTGCAAGTCATGCCTGTAGATGGCACGGTTTACGCCGTCATGCCGCATATGCACCTCCTGGGTAAAACGGCTGATGTAACTGCGACTTTGCCGGATGGCACTAAGAAAAAAATAGTAAGCGTGCCACGTTGGGATTTCAACTGGCAGCAAACCTATGCTTTTAATGAGCCGCTGCAACTACCGGCGGGCACGCGCATTGATTTGGTGATGCGTTATGATAATTCGGCGGCCAATCCGCGCAACCCTTCAGACCCGCCGCGCGCCGTAACCTGGGGTGAGCAAACCACCGATGAAATGTGTTTAGCCTTTCTGGTTTACACGCCGGATGCTGAACAACTAACCCAGGGCAAAAGCGCGGGCCGTTTGCCCGGCGACTTTGGCGGAGGCGGCGAAGGTGGCGCACCGGGGGGCCAGCAAATTGGTGCATTTTTGAAGCAAATGCTCAAGCAATTCGATAAAGACGGCGACGGCAAACTCAGCCCCGCCGAGCGCGAGGAAGCCTGGAAATACGCCCAGCAAATTATCGGCGGCGCGAAGGAGAATTGAGCATAAAGAGGATTAAACAAACAGCCCACAGCGAAATCTTGCTGTGGGCTGTTTGTTATTTACCGTCACACCGGTGGTAGTATGTCGTTTTTGTAATTACCTAATGGTGATAACTCGTCTGGTTATTGCAAGTCACTCAGGAAAAGGAAGCAATCCTCAACGCGCTATCAACAGCCGCGACAGACATGATCGAAGGACAATCCGCCGGATGGCTTACAGGCCTGATAATACCGGGATGCCTTTTTTCTGACTTTTTATTGCCTATACCCGCCCTTGCGCTCGAAACGGGGTTTTATTCTTATTTCACCAGAGCATGATGGCGGCGTTTGTTTCGGGTTCGACATACATTACCCGCACGCGCAACACGTATTTCTGGCCTTTTCTCAGTCGCACGCGCAGGTAAGCGTTCTTCTCTGTTCCGCTATCGTCGTCACCGGCAACAAAGTGCAGCGCACCCTTAATCTCTTCAAATAAGACCATGACCGAATCGGACTCACCAAAGGTGCGCATTTCATAAAAACGAGTTTGGTCTGGCTTAATAACGTAGTTGGCCTGTCCATCGTCAGCTACCTTCAACGGCACCGAATTCAGAGTTGGAAGATTAATATAATTACTGGGGGTCAGCGGCGGATAAAATGTTTTCACCCATTGAACATCACGGGCTGACAAACCACCCGCAGGCTGTAAGCCAACCTGAAACTGGGCCGGTTGCGAAATTAAGCCTGGCCCAAATGGGTAATGCATGATCGAGTTAGGATCCCAGTTCGAGCCTTGCACGGTATCGGGCGCAATTTTTCGTATGATGTTCCAATAGGTTTTTTCTCGTTCCCAATAGTTTGGATAGCCGCCAAGTTCGGCATAAACGGCTTCTTCGTTCCACACGATGCCCGCATTGGGATTTTGGTGCTCATGGGGAAAACCAAGCGTATGCCCAATTTCATGAACGGCAGTGTCAATGTCAGAGGAAACATCCCATCCAATGTTCATTGTCGGCTTGGTCTGTGCAATCGTTAAAATCTCGCGTCCAATATAAGACCAGGAGCCGGCGTCGGGACCTGTAGTGGCGAAGGCAATGCGGATTTGAGCGTCCTGCCTTTGAGTCACTTCTTTGAATTTGATACCGATGCCTACGTTTTCCCAAATTTTAAACGCTCTACGCATGGCCGCTTTTTGTGATGTAGGCCCTGCGAAAAACCAGTAGTTCAACACAGTCCCGTTAACCCACTTTGGTGCAATAAGTTGTATTAGCTCTGCGCGGGGTGGCCCAACCTCAGGGCCAAAAGTGCGAGGTGCAGAAACAGGCACACCGCAGTAACGCCGTTCCGCTTTCTGCTGAGTTGAAGGCGACGTCTTTTTTACAGGCTTTTTTACGCCTTTGGACTTTGTGTCAACAGCGTTTTTCTTGCGTTCGGTATTCGATTTCATATGCTTGCCTCACCTTCATGTGCTTGTCTCACCAAATTGTTGTGCCTAAAAACGCTTTTACAACAGACTTTCGGCAATTTTATTTCAAAGCAAACCTTAATAGTGATTATTGAATAGAAATTATAAGCTTGCTGTCAAAAATGCGACACTTCTCCTGTCCAATTCTGGACAAAAATTTCAACGGCAGCGGCGTCTGAGGAGTTCGGGGTCGCGGATGATGAATTGGCTGGAGGAGCAAGTGATGGCTTCTTGCTCGCGGAAAGAAGTGAGAACAGTATTGATGCGTTGGCGAGAGGCACCGGTTAAGGAAGCGAGATCGGTTTGGGTAAGGGGCAGGTCAATGGCAATGCTGCCATCAGACTGAAGCACACCGGCTTGATCAGAAAGAATTAGTAGTTGGCGAGCTACGCGGCCCATGACATCCTGGGTGGCAAGCAGGGAAATTTTATCGGTCGTGTTGCGCAGGCGCTTGGCCGTCAAACGTAACAGGTTAAAGCATAATTGAGGAATCTCGTGCAGGCAGCGCGTGAAATCCTCGTTGCTCATGCACCAGCAAACAGTGTCGGCGGCAGCGATCACATCGGCAGAGTGGCCCATGCTATCCAACGCATGAATTTCGCCGATGATCTCGCCAGGCCCTAAAAGGGCCAGTAACACTTCGTCTTTAATGCAGCGTCCATCGCAGACACGCACCAGGCCGCTTTCAATAATAAAAACGTTGCGACTGCGCTCTTCCAGCATCAAGAGCGTTGTGCCTTTGCGAAAAGAACGTCGCTCTAATAATGCGGCAATGGACTTCAGCGATTCTGCGGTCAATCCTTCAAACAAAGGAAAAGCGACTAAGGTGCTGGCCGAATCCTGAGGCATGATGCTCGTTTCTTAATATATATTGTGCTTATCCAGCAATTTTCTCATTAAAGCGCCGGTCAGTAAAGCCTTTGATAAATATTTATAAACCGATTAGGCAGCCTGTGCCTATCGAAACGAGAAATAATAGGATTCGTGGCGGTTTATTGCGTAGCCTTAAGCCATTCAACGGTTTGGCGCAGGTGATAAGAATCGTGCCCCAGCATCAAAGAAACGCCTTGCTCGACGGAAAACCGTCCCACGCCGGGACGTGAGCCGGTGCGTTGCCACTCGTCTTCGCTAAGACCTTCAAGCCAGTCCGCTAAAGTGCGGCGCGATTCCTGGAGATGCTCTAAATCGTGTAAAGGATTGCGTCCGCTGTAATGCGCGGCGGCTTTGTCTTCGTCCCAGTTGGGTAACTCCGGCTCATCTTCGCGAATCAGACGCTCAAAGCGTTCGCGGCATACCGTATCGTAATCCAACAAGTGCGCGACCATTTCGCGCAGAGAAAAGCGCTCAGCATCGGGCCGCGCATCCCAACGCGGCGAATCTTCCGGCAACTCGCGCATTAAATAAGAAAATACCAGAGCATTGCTTTCTAAAGCGCCAATGACGTAACGTCCGTAATAACCTGTATGAAATGACATAAGTAAAGGCTACGCCTCAAGGCGTTGCATAGCAAGGGTATATAAGGGCAGGGTAAGTTAAAAACTTTGGCTTTTCGCGATAATCCAATAATAGTTACAACCAGTTGATGAAGTTGTTGATATAACCATGAAAGCCCAAAAACTCATTTTGTTTTTTTGCAGTTTCTTATGCCTTCTTTTGCCTTTACAGGCGGATGTGCGCCCCTTATTAAAGAAACCAGCGGCGTGGTTTACAACGGAAGAAGCCAGGCAGATTGCCGCGAATGTATTATCGCAACAGTCACCGCGCGGCGACTGGCCTAAAAACGGCGATACAACCAGGCTTTATACAGGAAACCCGGCGCAGTTACAGGGCACTTTTGATAATGGCGCGACAGTAAACGAATTGCGCTTTTTAGCAAAGATGTTTGAAGCGACCAAAGACGCTAAATATGAGCGGGCTTTTCTCAAAGGGCTTGATCATATTCTGAACGCACAATATCCCAGTGGCGGTTGGCCGCAAACCTCCCCGCCCGGCCCAAACTATCCGCGACATATCACTTTCAACGACAATACCATGCTGAATCTGATGCAACTCTTGCGCGAAGTGGCTGAGTTGCATCTTTACAGTTTTGTAGATAAAGAGCGGCGCGCCAAAGCGCAAACGGCTTTTGACAAAGGCATTGAATGCATCTTGCAATGTCAGATAAAAGTCAATGGAAATCTCACGGTTTGGTGCGCGCAGCATGACGAAATCACCTTTGAGCCACGCGCGGCCCGTGCTTTCGAATTAGTCTCGTTCAGTGGTTTTGAGTCCGTTGGCCTGACGCGCCTTCTAATGAGTCTGGACAAGCCTTCTCATCGTGTGCAGCAAGCAGTTAGAGCCGCTATGAACTGGTTTGAAAAATCAAAGCTGAACGGCGTCAAAGTTGAAAAACGGGAAGATGAAAATGCTGAAAAGGGCTACGATTTGTTTGTGGTGGCCGACCCCAATGCTTCGCCGTTATGGGCACGCTTTTATGATATTCAGACTAATCAACCGATTTTTGTAAGCCGCGATGGTGTGCCACGAACGCAGTTGGCTGATATTTCCTACGAGCGGCGCACAGGCTATGCCTGGTATGGTGATTGGCCCGCGAAATTGGAAAAAGAGTATCAAGCCTGGAGTGACCGTAGGTTAAAATAGGTGTGCCTGTTCTTTTATTACTTCTAAGACATAAGCGCATAACAACATGAAAAGATCAATGCGTAAAGCTACGGGTGCTTTGCCGCGTCCGATAACCATTCAAGATGTAGCCGATGAAATGGGAATGCACAAATCTACCATTTCCTTGGCGCTTTCAGGACGCGGTAATATTGCGGAGAGAACGCGCGTGCGTGTCATGACTAAAGCGCGTGAGATGGGCTATTCGCCTAATCCCTTAGCACAGCGTTTGGCTTTTGGCGGCAATAATAACGTGGTTTACATCTTTAGCGGTGTGTTAGATGTGGGCCTGGCCACCGAGAAGGTGCTGTTGTTGCAGCGTCATCTGAATCGCTTGAAATTGGAAACTCCCATTTATACCTGTGGCGAAACCAACGCCAATGAAGAGCTTCGCCAGCTATGCCTGCAACGTCCTCGCGCCCTCATCTGCGCGGCTCAGATGATAGATAAAGCTTTGTTGGGTGAACTTGAAGCGTATCAGAAAAACGGTGGCATCGTGATTACTTATGATATTGCTTTGCCGTTTAATTGTGACCAGGTAGTTTTTGATCGCGAAGACAATGCTTATCAAGCTGCGCGTTACTTATTAGAGCACGGACACCGCCAGTTGGGTCTTAGCATCTCGCACCCTGCGGATTGGGAACAGAAGACAAACGTGCCACAAGACCTACGCGTCGCAGGTTTCAAGCGCGCTCTGGCCGAATTCAAAGTGCCTTTTCATCCCGAATGGTTGTTTGAAAACCCTACTTACGAAACTGGCGGCGCGGCTTTAGCGCAGAAGTTTTTAGCGCTCAAGAAGCGGCCTTCGGCGTTATGCATTGTCAACGACTATGTAGCTCTGGCTTTCATGACTCAAATCATGCGTGCTGGTGTGCGTGTGCCGCATGAAGTCAGCATTATTGGCCACGATGACCAACCAGTTGCCGAATATTGCCCGGTTCCTCTCACTTGCATTTCGCAGCCGGTGCAAAAAACTATTGGCGCAGTTGTTGAACTTCTTAAGGAGCGCCTTGAGGGCAGCACAGCAGCGCCGCGCACTATAACAATTAAAGGCCAACTGGTGCAGCGACAAAGCGTAAAAGCACGCTAAAAATATTTCCCATAGAAAACCTGCTGCGCTTTTGCGAAAACCGCTTTAGGGATTAGCTGCGTTGTTTTTCATCTATGCTGTGTGTTGCTGGGAAAACAAAAGTCGCCAAAATCACCATGACCGATTGGCCGAAAATTGAGCAAGAACATCGCCCCTGGACACGCTGGTGGTGGCCGGGCAGCGCCGTGACCTCTGAAGAGATTACGCGCCATTTACAAGCCTTTCATAAAGCAGGAATTGGCGGCGTGGAAATCAGCCCTATTTACGCTGTGCCCGGACAGGAAACGCGTAGTGTTCCTTATCTCAGTGAATGTTGGATGCAGATGCTAAAGCACACACTAAGCGAAGCCAGGCGCTTCTATATGGGTGTGGACATAATTACCGGCACCGGCTGGCCTTTAGGCGGCAGTTGGGTGCCAACCGCAGACGGGCCATTGAAGTTGTATTTGCAAAATTTCAAAATGGGCGAAGCGATTCGCAGCAAAGAAAAACCAGAGGCAGAACTCACTGCATTGGTTGGCTTTTTCAATGACCAGATTTTGAACTTAACGGACAAAGTAAATGCCGATGGTCAACTGAAGTGGGAGGCGCCACCAGGCAATTGGAGTTTGATTGGCGCTTTTGTTTTGAACACCGGGCAGCAGGTGAAACGCGCCGGGCCGGGCGGTGAAGGCAACGTGCTTGATCATTTATCGGCGCCTGCGGTTCAGCGTTATTTAGAGCATTTTGATGAGCCGCTTAAGCAATTAAACGGCGAAATGCCGCGCTGTTTTTTCAACGATTCTTATGAAGTCTTCGGTGCTAACTGGACAACTGATTTATGGCGCCAATTTGAGCAGCGGCGCGGCTACGATTTGCGCCATCATTTAATATCGTTGAATGGCGAAGGCGATAAAGAGACGGTCTCGCGCGTGCGCAGCGATTATCGGCAAACAGTGCATGAACTTTTGCTGGAAGAGTTCACCGGGCAGTGGACAAAATGGGCGCACGAAAAGGGCGCTCAAACACGCAATCAGGCGCATGGCTCGCCGGGTAATCTTCTTGATTTATACGCAGCAGCGGATGTGCCGGAAACTGAAGTTTTTCGCACCGCCTTTATTGAAATCGCCGGCCTCAAGCCTTTGCCCGGAACGCCATTACAAGGCGAATTGAAAGAAGAGATTTTTGTTTGCAAAATGGCCTCTTCTGCCGCCCATGTAGCGGGCAAAAAGTTGTGTTCGAGTGAATCGTTTACCTGGTTGGGCGAGCATGGCAAAGTGCCGCTCGAACACGCTAAAACCGAGGTGGATTTGCTCTTTACCACCGGTATTAATCACATTTTTTTTCACGGCACGCCGTTTTCACCTTCTGATGCGCCCTGGCCCGGTTGGATGTTTTACGCGACCACGCACATGGCACCGAGTAACCCATTTTGGCGTGATATATCGGCGCTGAATGCATACATCGCTCGCTGTCAGTCGTTTTTGCAAAGCGGCACGCCGGATAACGATATTTTGCTGTATCTGCCGATTTACGATTTATGGGCGCAGGACAAAGGCAGTCGAGATAACTTACAGTTCATGACGGTGCATAACGCTCCCGATTGGTTGGGCGCAATGAGCGGTTATAAGCAGGCGTGCGAGCGGATGTGGGATCGCGGTTATGCCTTCGATAGCATCTCAGACGCGCAAATACAAAGCGTTCAATTTACCAACGGCGCTTTGCAAGCGCCGGGCGCAAGTTATCGTGTCCTTGTTGTGCCGAACAGCCATTTCATGCCGCTTGGGACTTTGGAGAAGTTAGTCCAACTGGCGCATAGTGGCGCGACGATCTTATGTGTTGGTGACTTGCCGCAAGATGTGCCGGGCCTGGTCGATTTAACCGCGCGGCGCGCGAAGTTTCAGAATGTGATTCGTAAAATTAAAAGCGGCTTGCGTGTTGTGCGCAATACAGAAAACTTCTTGAGTTATGGTGTCGGCAAAGGCGCCATTTCTGTTAGTAAAGATTTAGAAGAACTGTTCGCTGCCGCGAAAATTCCGCGAGAATCGCTGACCGATGACAACCTCGAATTCGTTCGCCGTCGCGATGGCGATGGTTGGATTTATTTTGTGGTGAATTTAGGCAAAACGCGCGTGGATAAATGGCTTGATTTTGCCGCGCCACAAAAGGCACTAAGCGCCATCGGTTTTGATGCCATGACTGGGATAACAGGCAAATTGCCTGTTCGCAACCGCAATGGCAAAACGCAGATTTACTTGCAACTGGAAGTTGGTGGGTCACTTCTCATTCGTGCCTTGCCGCAAAAAGTGGAGACACCGGTTTTGGGCGTGTATGAAACCTCACCAACCCATTTGCCTTTGAATGGCCCGTGGCATATTGAATTTGTAGAAGGCGGCCCGCAGTTACCATCCGCGCGCAAGATTAAAGAACTGTCGGATTGGACAACGTGGACACAGGATGATGAGCAATTGCGCGCTTTTTCAGGCACAGCGCGTTACAGTGTTCACTTTGCGCGGCCCGCAATAACGGCGGATGGTTGGGAACTCTATCTGGGCGAAGTTTGCCATAGCGCTCATGTTCGTTTGAATAACCACGATTTGGGGAAGGTTATTGCGCGTCCGTGGCGTGTGCGTTTTGAGCCTTCACTTTTGCAAGATGAAAATCTGTTAGAGATTGAAGTCACCAATTTGATGGCGAATCGCCTGGCTGATTTAGACCGCCGCAAAATAGACTGGCATCCTTTTAACTTTGTAGACATCAACTATGAGCCGTTCGATGCCTCTAATTGGGAGCCGGTGCCTTCGGGTTTAATTGGCCCGGTGCGCTTGATGCCGTTGCAGAAGAAAGATGTTAAGGAGTAACCATGCTTTTTATCCTTACAGGATTGCTTTTAGCGCAGGTGGAAAACTGTCATTGTAATGAACCTGCTTCAAAACTATCCTCACAAAACGCCGCGCGACAAATGGAAAAACTGGAGCGCGGCGTGGTGGCAACCAGGCAAGCCGAAGGCAACGTTTTTGTCAGTTGGCGCTTGCTGGGTAATGAAGCGCGCGATACTCCTTTTAATTTGTATCGCACATCAAATGGTGTGACACAAAAACTCAACGCACAGCCACTAACGGGCGGCACTAACTTTGAAGATAAAAACGTGCTAACCGGCCTTCTTTCCTACTTTGTGCGGCCTGTGAACAATGGCAAAGAAGAAACTGCCAGCCATGCTTTTATCTTGCCGGATGCCCCTGCAAAGCCTTACCGTTCGATTCCTTTGCAAACGCCTGAAGGTTATGCACCCAACGATGGCTCAGCGGGCGATTTGGATGGCGATGGCGAATATGAAATCGTTTTGCATCAAGCCGGGCGAGGAAAAGATAACTCGCAAAACGGGCAAACTGACCCGCCGATTTTGCAAGGGTATAAAACCGATGGCACGCTTTTGTGGACAATCAACTTAGGTCGCAACATCCGCGAAGGCGCGCATTATACGCAGTTCATGGTTTACGATTTGGACGGCGATGGTAAGGCCGAAATCGCCTGTAAAACCGCCGATGGCACGGTTGATGGCAAAGGCAAAGTTATCGGCGATGTTAATGCCAACTATGTCAACAATGATGGGCGTATTTTAAGCGGCCCGGAGTATTTAACAGTTTTCGACGGCTTAACTGGCGCGGCTTTGGCAACCACGAAATACATTCCGGCCCGTCATCCCGAAACAGAGAATCCAACGGGCGATCAACTGAAAAAAGTGTGGGGCGATGGTTATGGCAATCGCGTAGATCGCTTTTTAGCAGGTATCGCTTATCTGGATGGCACACGGCCCAGCCTTGTCATGGCGCGCGGTTATTACACGCGCACAGTTCTGGCGGCGTGGGACTTTCGCGATGGGAAACTCTCTTCGCGCTGGGTGTTCGATTCAAATGATAAAGGCCAGGAAAAATATGCCGGGCAGGGTAATCATAACCTGAGCGTGGGCGATGTTGATGGTGACGGCAAAGATGAAATCGTTTACGGCCATATGGTTGTGGATAATGACGGCAAAGGT